>JBILWD010000236.1:0-5926 GCA_044370095.1 Opitutaceae bacterium
CTTAGCGGGTTTCAAAATGGCGGGATGGACGGGACTCGAACCCGCGACCTTCTGCGTGACAGGCAGACGCTCTAACCAGCTGAGCTACCACCCCGTTGATTGGGAAAGAGCGCGGACGCTAGGTTCGACCAAGGTTGAGTCAAGCGCGGTTTTCCCCTTGTCCGCGAAATCGCGCCGCCGTATCCCTACCGTGGCTTTCGCGGTGGTAGCTCAGCCGGATAGAGCAACGGTTTTCTAAACCGTCGGTCCCGGGTTCGAGTCCCGGCCACCGCGCCAAGCTGCTCCCTCCGGCGACGCGTCAAGCCATCCCGCCGGACCCGGCCCCGGAGGCCTCCGCGAGGAGGGAGTGCCAGCGGACGAGATCCTCGGGCGTGTTGAGATTCGCGCTTATCCGGACCGCGTCGTGGGCCGGCGGCTCCCGCTCCTCGAGCAAACCCTGCTCGGCCAGTCGCCGACACACGGCCTGCAGGGAGTCCCCGCGCCCGGCCGCGGCGTGCAAGGTGGGCAGGGCGGACCGGTGCCACGCGGCCGCAAGCGGCTGATGCTGGCCCCCGACGCGCGGCACCACGGAGAGGCCCCGCTCCCGCGCGCGGTCGACGTTGGCCGCCAGCGCGGTCGGTGTGACCCCGGGAAGATCCACCGCCAAAACCGCGAGCACCGGAACCGGGGAACAGGTCAATGCCCGGGTCAGCACCTCGATCACCCCGCCTTGGTCCGGCGGATCCTCGAAGCGCCGGAAGCCCGCCGGGGTCCAGGGCTGCTCCGCCCGACACGCCAGCCAGAGCGGCCAGCAGCCGATGCGCGCGAGCGTCCCCGCCTGGTGTTCCCCGAGCGTGGAGGGGCCCCAGGGCAAGGTGGCCTTGTCGCGCCCCAGCCGGCGCGCGCGGCCGCCCGCGAGCAGGAGCGCGGCCGCGGTCGGGCAGTCCACGCGCAGCCAGCCGTCGCTCAGCACGCGCGCGCGCAGGCCTCCCTGGCCGCGCAGCCGCGCCTCGGTGCCGGGCGTCACGGCCCGGTCCATCCATGCGCAGGGCCGGCATTCCGCGACGCCCTGGAACCCGATCCCCTGCACGGTGAATTCCCGGCCGATGAGCGCGCCGAGGTCCGCGCCGCGGGTCAGCACGTTCCGGCGGTAGGCATGCGCCGGATGGGGCGGCGTGTCCGGGCGCCGGCGGAGCTCGCGGTGCACCTCCTCCGCGAAGAACGTGACCTGGCCCCCATAGTCGGGTTTGTAGTCGAGGAAACGGTCACCGCGCAGCCCGCGGCCGGCGAGGCATTCGACGGCTGCGACCTCCTCGATCGCGTGCGCGCCCGGCTCGCGGCCGTGGTGGCCGAAGTAGTTGTGCCCCGGTGAGACGTGGAGGGCGGCGATCCTCACGCGGGTGCCTCCAGGCCGAGGCGCTCCGCGCCCGCGTAGACGTTGAAGCGGTCCTGCCGGACGAATCCGGCGAGGGTGAGGCTGGCCCGGCGGGCGCAGGCGATGGCCAGGCTGGAGGGCGCCCCGATCCCCGCCACCACGGGCACGCCGGCCAGCAGCGCCTTCTGCACCAGCTCGAACGAGATCCTGCCGCTGAGCATCAGGCCGTGGCCGGAGAGCGGGAGCGCTCCGGCGAGGAGCGCGGCGCCGATCGCCTTGTCGACCGCGTTGTGCCGCCCCGCGTCCTCGTGTGCCCAATCGATCCGCCCCTCGGGGGTGAGCAGGGCGCAGCCGTGCGCGCCGCCGGTCGCGGCGAAGAGCGGCTGGTGCCCCCGGAGGCGCGCGGGCCACGCGGTCAGCGCACGCGGGTCCAGGCGGGGCCCCGAGGCGAGCGGCGGCGCCGCGCGGAACAGCGCGTCGAGGGTGGTCGTCCCGCAGACCCCGCAGCTCGACGAGGTGAAGACGTGCCGGGTAAGGCGCTCGAAGTCCACCGCGACGCCCGGGGCGAGGACCGCCTCGACCACATTGCCCGCCTCACCGCGCGGCTGCTCGCGGCACGGCAGCAGGTCGAGCAGGTCCTCGGCGCGCCGCAGGATGCCCTCCGTGAACAGGAAGCCCGCCGTGAGTTCCCGGTCGTGCCCGGGCGTGCGCATCAGCACGGCCACGCTCCGGCCGCGAATCCGGACCTCGAGGGGTTCCTCCACCGCGACCACGTCGACCGCGGTCTCCGCGGCGCGGGCCTCGCGCCAGCGCACGATCGGGGAGGGGGAGCGGTCCGGGTTCACGGGGTGGGGAGCCGTTCGAGGCGGACGCGGGCGTTGTAGTCCGGCGTATCGCTGCTGGTTTCCCGCGCGTCCCGCGGGAGCAGGACATTGCCCTCCGGCCAGTGGACCTGGAGGGCGCCCGGGGCGAGCGGGGCGAGGAAGATCCGGCCGCGGAAGCGTCCGGTGGCGCTCACGAGTTCCACCGCGTCCCCCGGCAGCAGCCGGAGCCGGGCGGCGTCCTCCGCGCCGATGAGGACGCTGTCGCGCGCGGCCCCGGTCAGCGGATCCACCTCCGCGTGGATGAGGGTGTTGAACTGCTTCCCGCGGCGGGTGCTGACGTGGAAGGTCCCCTCCGGCGCCGCGGAGTCGGGCATCGCCGGGGCGGTGAAACGGGCCCGGCCGCCTGGGCGCGGGAAGACGCCGCCGGCGCAGAGGTGACGGCCCCCGTACTGGAAGGCATCGCCGGTCCGGGAGAGCCGCTGAATCCCCTCGTAGAACGGCACGACGCGCGCGATCTCCTCGCGCAGCGCCTGGCCGTTCTCCGCGCCGAGGAGCCGGGCGCGTTCCGGCCACGCCGCGGCCGCGACGTCCCGCAGGATCTTCCACTCCGCGCGGGCTTCGCCGACCTGGCGCGGTAGCTCCGGGCTGAACATCACCCGCCGCTCTGTGCTGGTCTCGGTCCCGCCATCGTCCTGCTCGTAGCGCGTCTTCCCCGGCAGCAGCCAGACCTCCTCCCCGGGTTCGAGCAGCATCTGGTCGGTCACGAGGATGTCTTGGTGCACGCGCACGGGAACCCGGGTCAGGGCTTCGCGGACCCAGTCCGGGTCGGGCAGCGTGCGCAGGAGGTTGCCGCCGACGGAGTAGAGGACGTCGAGTTGGCCGCGGTGCGCCGCCTCGACCATCGCCGGCGCGGTGTAGCCGGGTCCCCGGGGGATGGGAAACCCGTACTGCGCCTCGAGCGTCGCCGCGTTCTCCGCGGTCAGCGGGAGGCCCCCGGGCAGCGCGGTGGCGTAGCAGCCCATCTCGGCGCCCCCCTGCACCGAGGAATGACCGCGGATGGGAACCACGCCGCACCCGTCGCGGCCGATCCAGCCGCGGGCCAGGGCGAGGTTGAGGATCATGCGCACCCCGTCGGCGCCCTCCGGTTGCTGGGTGATGCCCATGCTCCAGATCAGCACCCCGCGCCGCGCGCGGGCCACGGTGGCCGCGAACTCCCCGAGTTGCACCCGCGAGAGGCCGCTGGCCGCCTCGAGCCGCGACCATTCCATTCCTTCGGCCACCGCCCGCAGCCGCGCGAACTCCTCGGTGTGCTCCGCGACCCAGGCCGTGTCCACGCCGCCCCGTTCCAGCAGCGCCTTGAGCACGCCGTAGAGGCAGGCGACGTCTCCGCCCGGCGCGACGGGGTACCATTCATCGACGAAATCCGAACCGAACAGCGCGCTGCGGACATCCGAGGGGACCCAGTAGCGCTGCAGCCCGGGCTCCAGCAGAGGATTGACGACGACGATCCGCGCGCCGCGCCGCTTCGCGAGGAGCAGGTACTTCATCGCGACCGGTTGGTCGTTCGCGGGGTTGGACCCGAACAGCACGATCAGATCCGACTCGATCCAGTCGGTGTAGCTGCACGAGGCCGCGGCGGTGCCCGTCATCTCGCGCATCGCGGCGGTGGAGGGCGCGTGGCAGAGCCGGGCGGCGTTGTCGACGTGGCTGGTGCCGAGGAAACGCGCGGCCTTCTGGGCGAGGTAGTAGACCTCGTTGGTGACCCCGCGCGCGGTCACGAAGAAGGCCAGGCGTGAGGGATCGGTCGCGCGGATTCGGGCCCCGAGGCGAGCGAGGGCCTCGTCCCAACCAACTGGGCGGAAGCCGGGCTCGCCGCGGCGGCGGACCATCGGCAAGGCGAGGCGGCCGAGGGTGCGCAGGCGGGCGTTGTCCCAGTTGGCGAGCACCCCGACGTAAGCCAGCGCCGCGGGATCGCCGGCGCCCATCGTGTTGAGGCGGAGCAGGCTGAGCCGGGTGAGGCAGAGGTGGGGTCCCGAGATGGTCCAGTCCCGCAGGCCGGCGACGCCGAGCGCGCAGCCGTCGCACACCCCGCGGGAGAGCACCTGCCACGCGTAGCCGAGTGCGTCCCGGTTCTCCCACACCGCCGCGGCCATCTCGCGGAAGTGGCGCGGTTTACGGGCGGCCAGACCGAGGGGGATGATTCGCTCGCGGAGCGGGCGTGGGGCCAGGGGCACGGGGGCGGGTTGGGACGCAAGGCTCATCCGGTGGCAGGCTTGGGCGCGCCCGTCGCCCGGTAAATGCGGGGCGGACTGACCGATCCCGCACGAGGCTTGAACCCCGGCGCGGGGCCGGGCGGGAACCGGTCCACGATTCAGCGCGCGGGCAGGAGGGCCGTGATCCGCGCGGCGACCGCGTCGGCGAGACGCGCGCTGCCGGCGTCGGTGAAGTGCACATTCGCCGGCCGCTGCAGCGCCGCGAGATCCGCCGCGGCCACGGCGTGGAGGTCGTTAATCCCGACCCCGAGCTCGCCCATCACGCGGAGGGCGACCGCGTTGTACCGCGCGGCGTCATCGGCGACGCGCCCCTGGCTGCCGGCAGGCACGGGCGTGGTGGTCGCGAACACCACGCGCGCTCCGGTCCGCTGCAGCCGGGCCACGATCTTCCGCAGGTTCGCCTCGTACTGCGCCGGCGAGTGCACCTGCCGGCCCTGTTCTGGCGGGGCGAGCTGGCCCTTGGCGTCGAGGTACTTCAGGTCGTGGAGGCCGAAGTTGAAGTGGATTACGTCCCAACGGCCGGCGCCCAGCCACTGGTCGAGGGAGGCGACGCCGCGCGCGGTGTCCCCGCAATTCACGGGCGGCCGGTGGACGTTCGCCTGGCCGGCGAGGCGGGCTCGCACCGGCAGGGTGTAGCCCATCGAGATCGAGTCGCCGATCAGCAGCACGCGGGGCAGTCCCGGGGTATCGGCGATCGCGGTCAGGACCGCGTTCGGCGCCTTCGCGGGCTGCTTTGCGGCAGCGAGGGCGGGCGCGGGGAGGAGAAGGATGCCGGCGAGCAGGCGCAGGAGGGAGGGGGGCGGGGTCATCGTTGGAGGTGTGGCGGCAGTTGAACCTTCCGGGGGGGCGCGGGGAAACCTTTTCCGTCGGGCCCGGCTTTGGCCGCGACCTTGGGATTGCGGCGCGGCGCGGGGACACCGAGGCTCTGGGGATGGTTGAAATCACCGGCCGATACCAGGGCAACCTCCACTGCAGCGTCCGGCACGGCCCGTCCGGGTCCGTGCTCCAGACCGACGCTCCGCGCGACAATCAGGGCCAAGGCGAGGCCTTCTCGCCCACTGATCTTGTCGCGACCGCGCTCGGCACGTGCATCGCCACCACGATGGCCATCGCGGCGCGCAAGCACGGGGTGGAGTTGCGCGGGCTGACCTTCGCGGTGCGCAAGGAGATGGCGCCCGACCTGCCGCGGCGCATCGGCCGGCTCGTCACCGAGGTCCGCGTGCCGTTGCCCGCCGATCACCCTGCAGCGCAACCGCTGATGGGCGCGGCCCGTGCCTGTCCCGTGCACCGGAGCCTGCATCCGGACATCGACGCGCCGATCACCTTCCAGTGGGAGTGACGCCCTCCGGCGCCGCCGCGGGGAAGCGGTAGGTGGTATTGAAGATAAGCTCGATCTGGGGCGAGACGCGGACCCGGACCTTGAGGCGTCCGTGATGGGCGTCCACCGGGGTGGCGCGGCCCGCTAGGGTGCGATC
>JBILWD010000237.1:0-5923 GCA_044370095.1 Opitutaceae bacterium
CGGTGGCCTGCCGGCAGCCGTGGGCGACCGGCCGGCCGCTCCGAGGATCAACGATGTGCCCGTAGCGCCGGCCCGCGATCTCCACGTTGCGGAGATAGTCGCCGGAAGACGCGACGGCCCGGTCCACCGCGGCCAGGCCCCCCGCCGTGGTCCCGGGCCGCGCCGGGTCCTCCAGTCCAATGTGCCACGCCGGCCGATCCGGGGGGCGTCCGAGGGCCCGCAGGTCGTGGCCAAAATCCACCAGCGCGTGGGCCACGCCGTGCGCGCGCGCGATCTCGATCGCCCGGTCGACCGCGAACTCCTTGCCGAAGCCACCGAAGTCGAGGGCCATCCCGGGTTCTGGCAGGAAAATACGGCCCGGGGCCCGGGCGACCTTCTTCCAGCCGACGAGGGCGCGCGCACGCTCGATCTCCGGCTCGGTCGGCAGCCGCGGCACCGGCGCCTGATAATCCCACAGGCGCTGCAAGGGCAGGCTGGTCGGATCCAGCACCCCCTGCGTCATAAAGTGCAGGGTGTCGCAGAGCTGGAGCATCACCTCCATCTCGGCATCAATCGCCACCCACTCGCGGCCAGCGGCGGCGTTGATGCGGCCGATCAGGCTGTCGGGCCGGAATCGGGTGTAGCGGGCCTCGAAGGCCTGCACCCATCCGACCAGTTCTTGTTCGAACGCCTGGCCCGGCCGCGGGTCCGTTGCGCCCAGATAGTACTGTACCTCGCAGCGCGTGCCCAACGCGGGGAAGCTCAACTTCCGCAAGGGTCCCGCCGCGACTGGACCGGCCGGGACGGCGGGCGGGGGGCGGTGGGCTTGGGCCAACTGTGCCATCGGGAACTCCTTACCAGCCGTACCGGGCGCCGACCGTCAGGATATCCGCCCGGCAATAGGCGCTCTTGGGGGTGACGCCATCGCGCCCGTGCATCGAGTACCGTTCATAGGCCGCATCGAGCTGCACCGCGCTTGTGACGTCCCAGATCACCTTGAACCCGTAGGTATGCGTCTGGAGCGCGGAGAGCCGGTAATCCGACGAATAGAACGGACCCTGCGGGCGCGGTGGGCCCTCGGTCGGCAGCACGGACGTGCCGTCGAACCGGTAGCGGTAGAAGCGCGCGGCGGACTGGTCGTGGAAGCGGTAACCCGGCCGGAACAGGACGCGGTCGCCCAGCTGCTGGAACCACGCGAGGTCCACCGTATGGGCGCGTACGCCGTAGGAATCGCGGTGGTGGCGGTAGCTGGCGTCGAGGGCGCCCCGTAGTTCCGGGAAGGCGCGGTTGAGGGCGGCGAGGGCGAGGCGCTTGTCGCGGACCTCGGGCCGGTTCTCCGCGAAGGTGAGCGGCAGCGACAATCCCGGAACAATCTCCACCGTGCGGGCGACCAGCTTGTACGGATCAGCTAGGAACCCTCGCTGGCGGCCCCAGGTGAGGTTCAGGGTGACGGAGGTCCGCGGGTCGAGCAGCTGGGTGACGCCGAGGATGGCGTCGCGCGTGCGTTTGTCCGCCCAGGGTTTCTGGAAGAACACGCGGACCTCGTCGGCCGTGCCGGCGAGGCCCGCCAGCAGGGTGGTGTTCTTCTGGTTGAATTCGGCGAGGCCGTTCACGGACCAGCCGACGGAATCGTAATCGCTTTCCAGGCTGCGGCCGGCGCCGAGCGTCAGCGAACCCACGCTAAACTGCCGGGCGAGGGTGGCGTTCCAGGCGCGGCGGCGTTCGGTCAACTTAGCCAAGGGCACTTGGTCGCTGCCTTCCGGGGCGGGTTCGCCCGTGGGGGTGGCGCCCGCGATCGCGTCCAGCACGCCCTCGACCTTCAGCCGGGTGTCGGTCCCGAGGTTCTTCTCCACCGTGGCTCCGTGCACTTGGACGGCGATGCGCCCGGCGGCCTCGCGATAATCCTGGTACTTGTAGCGGACGGCCTCCTCGGCCCGCAGGGCACGGGGCGACAGCCAGACGAGGGCGGCGGCAAGCAGGGCGGCGCGGACCGGATGCGGGGCGAAGGGAGCCATAGGCGGCGTGGGAAGGGAAGCGCCCGCGGCCCGGGAGGCAAATCGGGGCTTAGGCTCGCGACGCGAGCAGGCTCGGGCGGCCGGCGCGGCGGGCGGCCAGTTCCAGGGTGAACGCGAACAGGCCGGTGAAGAGGAGGTCGCTGGCGAGGGTGTTCCGGAAGAACATCCAGGTGGGCGGGAATTCCGGCCGGCCCACGGTCAGCGCCTGCAGCCAGCCGGCGATGCTCGCGGGATAATAGGGGTCGCGCAGCCAGGCGTCCGTGTTGGTCAGGACGTAGAAGATCAGGGAAGCCGTGAGGGCGCCCGCGCCGAGGGTGACCCACGACTTGCGGGCGGCCACGGCGAGGCCCAGCGGGATGGCCGCCGCGAAGCAGACGAGGCGGAGCACGGCGCTGGGCCAGGTCCAGCTCTCCCCGAAGGTGGCCGCGTAATAGTGGTCCAAGTACAGGTCGGAGGCGGCGAGGGCCACGAAGGGCACGACCCAGAGGCGGCGATCCTGCAGGTACACCGCCCCGCAGAAGGCGAGGGCCATCAGGGGGGCGAAGTTGGCCAGCGCGGGCGTGTGGGCGCCGGCGACGCGCCACGCGGCGGCGAGGACGATCAGGGCGACGGCAAGGAGCATCGCCAGGAACTTGGGGCGGCGGCGCCCCGGACACAAGCACCGCCGCGCTCCGGCCGGCTTAGGTGGCGAAGCCGAAGCGGTGGTGCTCTTCCTCCGGCTTCAGGCCGAGGGAGGTGCAGATCCGCTTCGCGACGAGGGACCGGGCGGCCACTTTCACGATCCGGTCGAATTCCGCCCGGGGCAGGGCGACGCCCTGGTGGCGAATCTCGCGGAGGGTGAGGCCTCGGTCGAGTGCCTCCTCGACGAAGGCTTCGCAGGCGAGGGGATCATCCGTGTAATAGACTTCGGGCGGGGGGGCCGGGTGCTGGCGCGGCGAGGCGCCGTATTCGACTGCGTAGTTGGCGAGCATAGGAGGTTCCTTTCGGTGGTGGGTTTAGGGAATGAGGCGGTAATCGCCTTCATAGAGGGGAGCTAGGACCCGGTAACGGGGCTGCAGGAAGGCGACCAAATCGATCATCTCCTGGACGGTCATCACGTCGTTCACGCCGGGCATCGGGGACTCCTTCATCTGCTTGCGTTCCGGCCCGGGAATCTTGTCGGAGATGCCGGCCTTGGGATGGATGATGGCCGTGAGCAGGTCGCCGTAGGTGCGGAGGCGGGCGACCTCGCCGCCGAGCATCAGCTGGTCGGCGGGGGCGGCCGTGGGGGCGGGTAGGTCGATGCCGGAGACGGTGTGGCAGGTGTTACAGCGGAGGGTGACGAAGGCGGTTTGCCCGCGGGCGGGGTCGCCCTCGGGCATTTTGAAGCTGCGGAGGGATTTCTGGCCGGAGCAGCCGGCGCAGAGGCCGGCCACGAGCAGGCAGGTGAGGAAGGCGGTGCGTTGCATGACGGAAGGGGCGCCGTCCGGGCGGGATTGCCCGGGACCGGCGAAGGGCGGAACATCGCCCTGAAGCCGCCGGGTTGCCGCGCCTTCCTTGCCTGCTACTGGGCCTAAATTGCGGTCGGGGGCGGCGGCCGCGGCGGGATTGAACTTGGCGGAGGCTCGTGTGTGCTGGTCGGGTGTTCACCACCTTGCGTCGCGCCGAGTACGCCGAGCTGATCGGGCTCTTCTTCCTGATCGGGGCGGCGCTGGCGATGTGGTTCGTGCCGCTGAGCGCGGTGCTGGAGGCGCACGGCTTAGGCCATATCCGGCCGGTGGCCTTCGCGTCTTCGGGGGTTGCGGCCTTCATCTCGCCGCTGCTGTTCGGGGCGATGGCCGACCGCCACGCCTCGCCGGTGAAGGTCCTGCGGGGGCTGGCGCTGGCCACGGCGATAACCGTCACCCTAGCGACCACGGCCATCCGGGAAGGGTGGGGGCCGCTGCCGGTGCTGGCGTTCATTCAGCTGCACTCGCTGTGTTCGTCCCCGACCTGGAGCATTGCCTCGACCATCATTTTGGCGCGCTTGCGGGATGCGCCGCGGGAGTTTGGTCCGGTGCGGGCGATGGCGACCTTCGGCTGGATGGGGGGCTGCCTGTGGGTGAGCCTGATTGGGGCGGACCGATCGACCGCTTCGGGCTACAGTGGGGCGGTGCTGTGGCTGGTGGTGGTGGCGTTCACCTTCCTGTTGCCCTCGGTGGAGAGTCCCCGGGCCGGCGAGGCACGGAGCTGGGTGCAGCGCCTGGGCCTCGATGCGCTGACCCTGCTGAAGATCCGGGACCACCGGGTGGTGTTCCTGACTACCACCTTGTTCACGATCCCACTCGCGGGCTTCTACCCGTATGCGCCGCCGCACCTGAAGGAGCTGGGCCTGGAGCGGATGACGGCGTGGATGAGCTTGGGGCAGATCACGGAGGTGATCGCGATGTTCGCCTTGGGCGGGCTGATCCTACGGTGGCGGCTGAAGTGGATCATCGCGGCGGGACTGGGCTTCGGGGTGATCCGGTTTGTGGTGAGCGCCCTGGACACGCGGACCGGGTTGATTGCGGGCATCGTATTGCACGGGTGTTCGTTCACGTTGGTGAACATCACGGCGCAGATTTATTTGGACCAGCGGGTGGAGCCGTCGTGGCGGGGGCGGGCGCAGGCGCTGCTGTCGCTGATGAACGGGGGATTCGGGAACCTACTGGGGTATCTGGGCACCGGGGCGTGGTTCGCGGCGTGCTCGGCGGGGGGCAAGACGCAGTGGAGTGCGTTTTGGCTGGGGTTGGCCGTGAGTGTGGCCGGGGTGTTGGCGGTGTTTTTGGTGGCGTACCGGGGAAGGTCCTCGGGCCTGACCCCGCCGCCGTTCGCGCGGAGCGGGTGAGGGAGGCTGAAGGCGAGACGGAGGGACGGAGGGATGCGGTTCGATGTAGCTGGGGCGCGCCGCCCCGGCCGAAGGGACGAAAACGCCTATCGCGAAGCTCGACCCGCTAAGGATGGGGCGCAGTACGGCTCCGCGGGCCGGTGCCTCCGGACGCACAGCCGGGGCGACGCGCCCCAGCTACACCAGACCGATTCCTAGCGGTGTCGGCCGCGTGCCGCGGTCCGGTGTAGCCGGGGCGCGTCGCCCCGGAGCTCTGGAGGACGAAAGGACGCGCCCCAGCTACAACTCTCCCGCTCCCTCACTCCAGCTCCCAGCCGCGGCGGTACGCGCGACGCACCAACGGCGCCGCCTCGGGAAGATTCGTCACCCGCAGCGCCTTCGCGTCCCACAGGACCTTCCGCCCTGCCCGCAACGCCACGTTGCCCAGCAGGACCATCTCGCTGAACGGACCCGATTGGCCGAACGCCGACAACGCCGGCCCCTTGCCCCGGATCGCATCAATCCACTCCCGGTATGGTCCGCCGCCCTGATCCATCGCCCCTTCCGCGGATTCCCCGCTGCCCGCCACCCGCGGCAAGGTCTTCGGGGGTTGCGTGAAGCCTCTCGTCAAACCCTCCGGCTTGAACACCCAATCTTGCCGGGAGCGGCCGAAGAACATCCGGCCCTTCTCGCCCACCACCAGCAGATCGAAGCGCCGGAACACGTGGTCCGCCGTCGGGAAGTCCGCCTTCCACAGCCGCTCCGGCGGCGGGTTCCGGTAAACCCCTTCCTTCGGCGACACGCCGTCGTACCAGACGACCGTCACCGGCCCGCCCAGATGACTGGTCGGGAACTGGTACGTGACCTTCGACCAATTGGGGGCGGCGATCTCGGTCGTGCCTTCGGACTCCGCCTCGACGCTCGTCGGGGCGCCGAGCCCGAGCGCCCAGTAGGGCATATCGAGGATGTGGCAGCCCATATCCCCGAGGGCGCCCGCGCCGAAATCCCAATAGCCGCGCCAATTGAAGGGCGCGAGGGCGCTGCTGTACTCGCGGAAGGGGGCGGGGCCGATCCATTGGTCCCAATTGAGGCCCGCCGGCACCGG
>JBILWD010000238.1:0-5866 GCA_044370095.1 Opitutaceae bacterium
GGCCGCTTCGGCCACACCCCCTCGATCTTCGTCACCCGCCCCGCGGGCGCGGCGGAGATCCTACCCCCGGACCACCCCGCTCAATGACCCTGCTCACGTTCCTGTTCTTCACCGGCCTCGTCGGGTTTCTGACCTGGCGCCTGACCCGCGGCGACGACCACCGGACCGCGACCGGCTACTTCCTCGCCGGCCGGACGCTGACCGGCGGGTACATCGCGGGCTCCCTGCTGCTGACCAACATCTCCACCGAGCAGCTCGTGGGCCTCAACGGCGCGGCCTTCACCGACGGCATCGCGGTGATGGCATGGGAGGTGATCGCGGCAACCGCACTCGTCGTGATGGCGCTTTATTTCCTCCCGCGCTTCCTCCGCAGCGGCATCACGACCGTGCCGGAATTCCTCGAGGCGCGCTTCGCCGGGCACACGCGCGCCATCACCACGGTCATCTTCATCGCGGCCTACGCGGTAATTTTGCTACCAATCATCCTCTACACCGGCGCCACCGGCCTGATGGGCATCCTCGACCTGCGCGCCATCACGGGCATCCAGGACGCGACCACCCTCCGGTGGGTGACGGTCTGGTTCATCGGCATTGTGGGCTCCCTCTACGCGATCTTCGGCGGCCTGCGTTCCGTGGCGGTTTCGGACACGCTGAACGGCTTCGGCCTGCTGGTGGGCAGCGTGCTCATCACCTGGTTCGGCCTGCAGGCCGTGAACGGGGACGGCGCGCTCGCGGCGCTGCGGGACTTGCGCGCGGCGCATCCGGAGAAGTTCAACTCCCTCGGCGGCGGCAGTTCCTCCGTGCCCTGGCACACCCTCCTCAGCGGCGTGCTGCTGCTGAACCTCTTCTATTGGACTACGAACCAGCAGATCATCCAGCGGGCGCTGGGCGCGCGGAGCCTGCGCGAGGGCCAGCGGGGGGTGCTGATCGCCGGCTGTTTCAAGGTGCTGGCGCCGCTCGTACTCGTGCTGCCCGGCATCATCGCCTTCCACCTTTACGCGAAGCAGGGACTTAAACCGGACGACGCCTATGGCACGCTCGTGAGCCGGGTGCTGCCGTCGTGGCTCACCGGCTTCTTCGCGGCGGCGATCACCGGGGCGATCCTGAGCTCGTTCAACTCCGTCCTGAACTCCACCGCCACCCTCTACTGCTTGGGCTTTCATCGCCCGGGCACCGGCGATGCAGCCGCGGACGACGCGCGGGTGATCCGCCGCGGCAAGGTGGTGGGCACCGTGGCGGCCGTATTCGCGATGATCTCCGCCCCGCTGCTCGCCGGGCAGGACAGCATCTTCGGTTACCTGCAACGGATGAACGCCCTCTACTTCATCCCGATCTTCGCCGTGGTGCTGGCCGGGCTGCTGTTCCGCCGCGCCCCCGCGTGGGCCGCGAGCGCCGCGATGGTGGGTGGCTGCGTGATCCTGCTGCTGGGGTATTTCGTGACTCCCTTCTCCGCGTGGGCGGCGAAGGTGAACGGGTTCCACTTCATCGGTCTGGTTTTCCTCGCCCTGATGTTGTTTCAGGGGGCCGCCGCAATCCTCTCCCCCCGCGCGGAGCCGTGGGAGCACCGCGCGTCGGGAGACGTCGACCTGACCCCGTGGCGGTGGGCCAAGCCGGCGGGCTTCGGCCTCGTCGCCTTCGTGGTGCTCCTTTACCTCGCCTTCGCGGACTTCTCCGTGCTCACCCGCTGAGCGGTCTCCTGCCGCTCAGCTTTTCGGTCGGGTGGACGAAACCCCGCCGCCGTTCTCAGCTCCCGCCGCTGAGGAACGACCGGATCCGGGGAATGATCTCCTCCAGTGCATCCTCCAGCACGTAGTGGCCGGCGTCGGCGATCCGGTTCACGGCGGCCCGCGGGAAGAGTTCCCGCCAACGCGCCAGAAAACTGTCGTTGAAGCAGAAATCCCGCCCTCCCCAGTGGATCTCCATCGGATGGTCCCGAAGCCGCGCCAACCCCTCTTCCACCGCGACCAGCGCCGGCCAGCTCGGGTGATCCGGAGCGAGGGGGATGTCGCGGACAAATCCGTGGACCGCGGCACGATCCGCCCACGAGCGGTAGGGCCAGAGATAACCGCGCGCCACTGCGGGCGCCAGCGGCCGGCGATGCACCGCCATCCACGTGGCCGGCCACGCGAACCCGTTGGCTCCCCGCACCAGCAGCGCGCCCAGCCCCGGCACGCGGCACAGCGCGATCCGCGCGGGAATCCGAGGTGAGCGGAAGGCCGCGGTGTTCAACACTACGATACGCCCCACCCGCTCCGGCTGGCGAACGGCCCAGCCCATCCCGATCGCCCCGCCCCAGTCGTGCACCACCAGATGCACCCGCCGCAGGCCCAGCGCGTCCACGAGGCCAGCCAGATCCTCGATCCGGCGCTCAAGAGGCCGCGGGCCACCCGGGACGTGCGCCGAGAGTCCCATTCCCAGATGATCCGGCACCACACAGCGCAGCCCGGGGGCCAGGGCCCGCACCACATTCCGGTAGTAATAGGACCACGTCGGATTGCCGTGCACCATCAGCACCGCCTCGTCCGTGCGGGGGCCCTCGTCGAGATAGCTCAGCGCGTGGCCCTCCGCCGTGAGGTGGCGGCGCGGGGTGAACGGGTATTCGGCCCGCAACCAGCCGGGAAGCGCGTCCGGACTCACCATTCGAGCGCGAGCATCAGACAATTAAGACCGCTGCCGATGCCGAGCAGCGCGACCCGGTCCCCATCCCGGACCGCGCCGGTGTCAACCGCCGCGGCAAGGGTGGCGGGCAGCGCGGCCGAGCCGGTGTTGCCGAGCGTCTCGAACGTCGAGAAGTCGCGGGCGAGGTCGAGGCCGAGGGCCTCGTAAAGGCGGCGACGGTGGACCGAACCGACCTGGTGGCAGATGAAGCGGTCGAAAGCGCTCCCCTGCGCGGCCGAAAACTCCCGCCACGTTTGGCGGGCCAGTTCGACCCCGGCCACCAGCAGTTCCTCGGAGTCGGTCTGCATCGCGAGCGCCTCGCGCCCGTGGTGGTCACCCTGGCAGAGCGCGTTGTGATGCGTGGCCGCCCGGGCCACGCCGCCGAGGAGGCGGTGCGGCCGGCCGGTGACGAGGGAGCGGTGGCAGACGACCGCGGCCACGGCCCCGGAACCGATGGTGAGGTTGGCGAAGTACGGCTTGATCTCCTGGCGCGAAAGGCCGGGCGCATTCAGCGTGCGCAGGGTTTCCTCGACCAGCGGCCGGCCATTTTCACCCGCGGCGACCAGCGCGCAGCGGATCTGGCCCGCCTCAATCATCGCCCCCGCGACCGTCAGCGCGTTGAGGAACCCAAGGCAGGCGTTCGAAAGGTCAAAGATCTGGGCGGAATCGGGCAGCCCGATGAGCCGGTGGGCGAAGGCGGCCGTCGCCGGTTCCAGCATATCCCGGCTGACCGCGGCGTGGATGAACAGCTCCACCTGGGCCGGGGCGATCCCGGACCGGGCGAGGGCCGCGCGGCTAGCGGCGGCGCTGGCGGCGGACGCCCGGGTGCCCGGGGGCCACATCCGCCGGCTGCGGATGCCCGTCATCAGCTCCAGCCGCCCCGCGGGCAGTCGGAGGCGGGTGTAAAGCGGCTCCAGCCGGCGCTCGATCTCGGCGGAGGTGAGCTCCTCCTCCGGCAGCGCGGTCGCGAGCGACTCGAGGCAGACGTCCCTGAAGTGCATCCCGGGAATCACGGCCGCATCGCAAGGCGAACCACCTCGTGGTCGAAGGTGTTGCAGGCGAGGCCAGCGTCCACGACCACGGTCGTGCCGTTGAGGCCGCTGCTGCGGGGGCTGAGCAGGAACGCAGCCACGTCGGCGACCTCCTGCGTAGCGAGACTGCGCTTCCGGAAGGTCAGCTTCTCCGCGTAGAGGTAGCTCTCGAGGTAGCCGGGGATGCCCGCGGAGGAACTCGTGCGGAGCGGACCCGCCCCGACCACGTTGAAGCGAACGGCGGAGTCGGCACTGAAGGACTTGGCGAGGAAACGCGCGCAGGACTCTAGCGCGGCCTTGATCGGGCCCATATAGCCGTAGTTGGCGGGCGTGACCTGCAGCGAAGAGATGCCGATCGTGACCACCGAGGCGTCCGGCACGAGCAGCGGCTTGAGCGCCCGGGCCAGCTCCACCAGCGAGAACGCGGAGATGGTGGTCGCCTGGAGGAAATCGGCCCGGCTGGTCTCGTGGAACGGCTTCATCCCCTCGCGGTAGTTGGCGAACGCGATCGAGTGCACCACCCCGTGTAACGGCCCGAGGCCGGCAGCCAGCAACTCCGCCGCGAGCCGCGCCGCCGCGCCCTCCTCCTCCACGTCGCAGACGAAGGCGGTCCGATCCCCCAGCAGCGCGGCGAGCGACTGCCGGCGCGCGGCGGAACGAACGCTGTACACGACCCGCGCCCCCTGCTCCTCGAGCGTACGTGCGATGTGCCACGCGACACTGCGCCGGTTGGCGATGCCGGTCACCAGCACCGTGCGGCCGGCCAGCTGCAGGAAGTCGCTCATTGGGCGGCGGGACCGGCCGGGGCCTTCCAAGCGACGGCGAACTCGAGCGACAGGATGCGCACGCCGTCCTCGCGCCGGATCGAGCCCGCGAGCATCGTGAACCCGCCGAGGGCGTCCTTCTCCTTCACCTCGAGGAGCACGCGGTCGCCCGGGTAGACGGGATGGCGGAAGCGAACCTCGGAGATCTTAGCGATCAGGGGCAGCCCCTCGCCGGGGGCGGCGCCAGCCTCCCGCGCCTTAAGGGCCATATGACACGCGGCCGCCTGGAAAACGGCCTCACAGAGCAGCACGCCGGGCGTGATGGGCGCACCGGGATAGTGGCCTTTGTAGAAATCCTCCTCCGCCCGCCAAGTGCGGCGGGCCACCAGGGTTCCAGGACCGCGGCTGACGATCTCGTCGACGAACAGGAACGGCGGCCGGTGCGGGATCAGGTCGGTGACGGCGGTCATAGGGCGGCCGCACGCTTTTCCGCGTGAAGGGCCTTGTCGATCCTGTTCGCCACGATGACCCCGTAGTTGATGGTCCCGAGCCAGCCGGACATGATGATTCCGACGGAGCCGGCGTGGAAGAGGCCCGGCAGTTGGTCGGGCAGGTCCATCGAGACCTTGAGCCCCTCAAACTTGGTGCCGAACGACGTGCCAGCCCAGTGCGTGGTGTAGCGCTCGATCGTCCGGGGCGTGGCGGCCTCGCGCCAATCGATCTTGGCCCGGACGTCGGGAATGTAGCGTTCGAGCGCGACGATCGACTCTTCAATGAGCCGCTCCTTCGCGCGGGCGTACTCCTCCTCGGAAAGCCCCTGCCAGTCCTCGTGGCGGGCGTTGAGGGAGACCACGATCGCGTAGCGGTCCGAGCCCGGGCGGGTGTCCGGGTAATAGACCGAGAAGGTGCGGCTGGTGGTGTCGAAGGCGGTCAGCTCGCCGCTGCTAAAGCGGGGCGCGGCCGAGGTGAACACGAGGTCCCCAATGTGCGGGATCGATTCGCCGCGGCGGATGCCGAGGTACACCTGGCACGAGCTGGAGTTGATCCGCACCGCGCGCGCCGCCGCGAGGTAGTCGGGCGCGAGGTGCTCCTCGCCGGCAAGGCGGAACAGGGTAGTCTTAAGGTTGGCGTTGGAGAGCACGGCCTTGGCGCGGATCACGCGCCCCCCCTTGGCAACGATGCCAGCGGCGACCTTCCGCCCGCCGCGCTCCTCCACCAGAATACGCTCGACCAGAACCTTCTTCCGCAGCTCGACCCCGTTGCGGCGGAGCTCGTCCACCATCTTCGCGATCAGCTGGTCGGAGCCGCCCCGGAAGGTGTACACCCCGGAGCCCATAAAGTTCGAGAAGACGATCCCGTAGGTGATCGCGGGGTCCTCGGTGGTCGACCCGTTGGCGTAAGCGATGGGCTCCA
>JBILWD010000239.1:0-5832 GCA_044370095.1 Opitutaceae bacterium
GGCCCGTTTCTCGTTGGTCGCACCGTGCACGAGCGCGGGCCCGTGCCCGATGTTCTCGGCCGGCCAGGAACGGCACTGGTGCCACTTCTTCGCGCCGCCCCCGGCCGAGATCTTCGCGGACTCCCGCTGGGTCCGGTTCGGCCAGCGCGCGGGCATCGACCTCCGGAGCCTCCCCTACTGTTTCCTCGCCCTCGATCGGACGGCGGGCACTTACCCCGCAGGGGCTTCCCGGGTGATCGGCCGCGTCGAACACTTCAAACCGTACGCCCGGCTGCTCAACTGCGGTCTGGACGGTTTGGCCGAACTTGAGGTCACCCGCCGCGAGGCCCCGGGGCTCTGCAAGGAACTGGAGCGCCAGCGCGGCCCGCTCGTCTACCGCTGGCGGCGCGATGGGAACCGGATTCTCGCCGCGGAAGCGGCGGGCCCGGCCTGAGCGCCCCCTCAGCGTGGCCCCGACGTGAAGACAGGCCCCGCGGGCAGCGCCGCATCCTCCGCGTGAAGCAGAAAGTCGTCGAAATTGAGATGCCCCCAAGCGCCCCCGGCCTGCTCGTCGACCAGCCGGAGCGCGACCTCCCGGCCCCGCAGCGCCGAGAGGTCAAGGATCACCGGCTGCATCGTTTCCGTGTTTCCCGGCACCTTCCGGCGCAGCTCGGCGCCCGACACGCGCAACAATACCTCGCCCGTGCCCGCCGCGATCAGTTCGAGACGCAGCGATTCATAGGCGCCCGCCGCGAGCAGACAGCTCGCACGCGAGTGGCTGATGCGGAAGGGCTGACTGGTAAGCGTCCCGGTCGCGCCATCACCTCGGCCATCCTCGTAGGAACCCACCCAATGACGCCCCACGTGACCGCTCCGCATCGGGGCCCGACGAGCGAACACGGCGTCCCCGGTCACCGGCTGCCGTTCGAACGCGGCACCCACTGCCGTCCAGCCGCGCAGGTCGCCGCGCTCGAAACCAGTGTCTAGCGGCTCCCCTCGCACATCGCGCGGCGCCTCGCCCGCGCCCGGCCGCGCCGGATTCTCCACCGCGGCGCTCCGGGCCTGCGCGACCTCGGCCGAGCGGCGCGTGTGGACAACGAGGTCCGCGGCCCGCAACTCGTGGCGCACCGCGCCGGGATAGAGGACCGCAGGTTGCGCGCGTTCCCAGGTGGCGCGATCCACGGGCCGCGACTGGCTGCGGAAAAGGAACGTTCCCTTCTTGTTGCCGATCGCGACGTCGGGAAGGCCATCGCCGTTGACGTCCCCGAGCGCGATCTGCCGCCCCACGCCAGAGTCGGCATCGATCCGCTGCGGCACCCAATCCACCTGGCCGCCCGGACCGCGTTGTAGCCGGAACCAATACAGCACCGCAGGCGCGTCCCCGTCCGGGGAACCCGAGGGACCGTGTGCCCAAAAGCATTTGCCGGTGATAATGTCCTTCAGGCCGTCGCCATCCACGTCCGCGAGCTCCACCGCGTGCAGCTCGGAGAAGGTCACGCCGTGGCGATTCTCATCGGGCCGCTGATTCATGAAGATGTGCGGCCGGAAGAGCGGCGAGCCCTGGGCGTCCCGTTCCGCCAGCTGCTCGTGCCAGGCGAGACCGAAACCGTGGGCGGCTAGGGCCGTGATGACGTCCGCCCGGCCATCCCCGTTGACGTCGTAGGCGAACAACTGGGCCGCGGCCGGGGCGAATGGGATACGGTGCCAGCGCCACTCCGGGTCACCCGCGAGATCCGTGGGCTGCTCCAGCCAGCCGTCCTTGAAGATCACGTCCAGGCGGCCGTCCCCGTTGACGTCGCCGACGCCCAGCCCGTGCGTGAAGCGCGGCCAGTTCCCGGCGCGGGTGATCGGCCGGAACGGCCACGGCCGGGTCGGATCGCTTGGATCCGGTCGCGCGTAGCCGAAGTTACCCCCATTGACGCAGACCATCTCAGGCCGCCCGTCGCCGTCGAGGTCGGCCAGGGTCGGCGACTCGTTGTCCACCTCGTTGAGCACGGTGTGGCGGGGCCAGTGACCGCCTCGCTCCCGTGGGTTCAGGTAGAGGTAGGCAGGGGTGTGCGGGAGCCCGTAGGTCAGAACATCGTTCCAGCCGTCGCCATCGAAGTCGTGGACGAACGCGAAGAAATTGTCGGTCGAGTAGGCGTTCTTGAGCCCCAGCGCCCCCTCGTAGCCGGGAAACGTGCGGGACCGCCCCTCCGGATCCTTCACCGTCGTCGTGCGCGCGGGCGGGTAGAATTCGCGGCGCTCGCGGAAGTCCGGTCCCGCCCACCAGTACGGGCCGGATACCAGATCCGGCCGGCCGTCGCGGTTCAGGTCGCCGATCGCCGCACCCTCGCTCCAGTAGTGCGGATCGAGCTGCAGCCGGGTGAAGTCCACCAGCACGGGATCGCGGGCGAGCAACCCGACGGTCAACAGCGGCAGGGCCCACGGGGTCTTGACGGCCATCCCCGACGCTCAGCCGGGGCGCGGCGTCGGGTCAAGCGTGGCGCCGTCGGAACCTTTCGCCACGGCGGCGCGTCATTTCCCCCGCGTGAGAATGACGACCGAGGAAAGGGAGGAATTCCGGGAGGAGGCGACCGTGGTCGCCTCCGCGGCGCGCGCGCGCGGCGAGGACCCAGACGCGGCGCTAGCGGCGCGCTTCGACGCGGCGCGGCGGCGGCACCCGGAGGACGCGGGGTGGCTGCTCAGTCTCCGCGACCGTCTCGGCTGGCGGCCCGTGCTCTGACCCCGCGCGCGGCGCTTGACTCGGCGCGCCGCCATCTGAATCGTCCGCGACCACCTGACACCACAATGGGCCAACAACTCAACAAGCACATCAAACGCAAACGCCGGGCCGCCTACCTGAAGCGCCGCAAGGAGCGGGCCAAGGTCGCCGGCAAGAAGAAGTAAGGGCGGGCCCACCCCCTAGGACTCCCGGCTCCGCGCCCGCGGGGCCTTTTCTTTTCCCGGATGGTCAAGGTTAGCCTCATCTCCCTCGGTTGCGCCAAGAACCTGGTCGACTCCGAGATTATGGTCGGCCACCTGCAGCAGGCCGGGATGTCGGTCGTGCCCGGTGCCGACGAGGCGGACGTGGTCATCGTCAACACCTGCTCGTTCATCGACTCGTCGAAGGAGGAATCGATCGGGCACATCCTCGAGGTCCACCGGCAGCGCGGGATGCGCCGCCGCCGGCGCCAGCAGAAGTTGATCGTTGCCGGCTGTATGGCGCAGCGTTTCGCGGGCGACCTGCGCACGGAGCTACAGGACGAGGTAGACGCCTTCATCGGCCTCGACCAGGTGACCACCGTGGCGCCGATCATCGAGGGCCTGCTCGCGCGGGAGCGGGCCGCGGACGGGCCTCCGGTCTTCATCCAGGGCCGATCCACCTTCATCCCGGATTACGACACTCCGCGTTTCCGGCTCACGCCACGTCACTTCGCGTACCTCAAGATCGCGGAGGGCTGCAACCATCCCTGCACCTTCTGCATCATCCCCCAGATCCGCGGCCGCCACCGCAGCCGCACGATCGAGAGCGTCGTCGCGGAGGCCCGGCAGCTGGTCAAGGAGGGCGTGCGCGAGATCAACCTGATCTCGCAGGACACGACCTACTTCGGGATGGACACTTGGGAACAGCGCCCCGGCCCGCGCACGCCGGTTGACTCGAGCCGCGGCGCCGCCCTCACCAGCCTCTTGCGCCAGTTGAACGCCATCGAGGGCGACTTCTGGATCCGCCTGCTTTACACCCATCCCGCGCACTGGAGCGACGAGTTGATCGCCACGATCGCCGCCTGCCCGAAGGTTGCCCGCTACGTCGATATGCCGCTGCAGCACATCAGCGACGCGATGCTCGCCCGGATGCAGCGCGAGACCTCCGGGGACCACATCCGCGACCTTATCCGGCGGATCCGCGCGGGCGTGCCCGGCATCGCCCTTCGCACCACCTTCATCACCGGCTTTCCCGGGGAGACCGAGGCCGACGTCGATGAACTTTGCGCCTTCATCCGGGAGACCCGCTTCGAGCGACTCGGCGTCTTCCGCTACTCCCCCGAGGAGGGCACCCGCGCCGCCAAAAGCGAGGCGCAGGTCCCGGCGAAGGTGAAGGAGGCGCGCTGGCACCGACTAATGGCGTTGCAGCGCACCATCGCCGCGGAGCTCAACGCCTCCGCCGTGGGCCAGTGCCGCCGCGTGCTGGTGGATGAGCCGGGGGTCGCCCGCGCCGAGGGCGACGCGCCCGACATCGACGGCCGCGTCTACGTGCCCCTCACTCTTCCCGTCGGCGACTTCGCCGAGGTCCGCATCACGGGCGCCGAGGAGTACGATTTGCTCGCGCTGCCCGCAGGCGAGACGCCCACCGTTCGCCGCACTGCCCGTCGGGCGCAGTAAGCGGATCCCGCACCCCGCTACGTGGAATCACGTAGCCCGCGGGGATGCCGTGATCAAAAATACGTAAAAGCGCAGTTTGTCGCCACTGGGAGGCGCGACTGACCGTTGGGGCGTCCCTCGAATGTCCTTAAAGACCGAGCTCTCCCGCTGGTTCTTGGAGTGGCGCCTCGACGCGCTGGGCGCAGCTGCGCTTGCGGTGATCGGGCTAGTGCGGGCGCGAGGGCTCCTTCCCAAAGTTTACCCCCGCGCCGGGGACTGGCTGCGCAAGCTGTGTCTCGCCGGGGGCATCCTGCTCATTGGAGCGGTGCTCGCGGAGGCAGCGACCTTCCTGCTCGACGAGGACGCCAACGTGTCCTTCGCGTCGCTGCTAACCGTCCGGCTGGTGCTGATCGGGGAGACAGCCGCCGCGGGCCTTCTCCTTTACCTCGCGTTCCGACAGCGCAAGCGCCTCCGGCGCGCCGAGCAAGCGCGGGAGGCCACCGAGGCGCAACTCCTGCGGGCCGCCTCGAGCGAGGCCGGTTCGGAGCGGCTGCGGGACGATTTCCTCACGGTCGCGGAACAGGAGCTCCGCGCCCCGCTGCAGGACCTGCGCGCGGGCGCGCAAGGCCTCGGCACCACCCCGCTGGACGGCCGTCAACGGGAGCACGTCGAGGCGATTCTGGATCACGCCACCAAAATGGAAGGGGTGCTGCAGGATCTGGTCGACTACGCACGGCTGGAGCAGGGTCGGCTCGGTCTGGAGGAGCGCCCCTTCGCCCCGCTCGAGGTCCTGCACGCCTGCGTGGCGCAGCAGCGGACAAAGGGCACGGCCCCCACCTGCCCGACGCAACTTTCGGCCGACGGCCTTGCGGAAGTGCTGGTGTGGGGGGACCGGCGGCGTTTCGCGCAGGTGGTCGCGAAGCTGCTCGGGAACGCCATCGGTTTTTCTCCGGGAGGCGCAGTCGAGCTCGCCGCCATCTGGACCGCCCCGAAGTTCGCCCACGGGACCGGTGAGCTGCGCCTGCGCATCAAGGAATCCCTTCCGCGGGAAGGCCAACGGGGGCAGGCCGAGCTGTTCCCGACCTTCGCCGCGGCGCGCGGAACGCAGGGCGCCGCGCCAGGGCAAGCCGGGCTAGGACTCGGGCTCGCCTACCGCCTCGTGCGCCTGATGGACGGCGAGATCACCGTCGACGGGGATGCGCCCGGCGGCGTGGAGTTTATCGTCGCGCTGCCCCTGCGTCCCGCGGCGCGGAGTGAGCTGCCACCCACCGCGGTGGCGCCGGATCTCGGCTCTCGAGGCCCGCGCGTGCTGATCGTCGACGACCTCGAGACCAACCGCCTGCTGCTCGAGCTGTTCCTGCAACGCCACGGATTCCAGACCGAGGTCGCGGAGGGCGGCGAGGCCGCGATCCGGCGGGCCGCCCGCGGCGGGCTCGATGTCATCCTGATGGATCTGCATATGCCAGAAACGGACGGGCTCGCGGCAACCCGGCGCATCCGAGAGGCGGAGCC
>JBILWD010000240.1:0-5801 GCA_044370095.1 Opitutaceae bacterium
TACGAGGCGGCGGACCTGCCCACGCGGGCGCGGCTGCTGCAGGAGCACTCCACGTTCTACGTGTTCGGCACCGAGGAGAGCTACGGCTACTTGCCGAACGACTACGTGCGCGACAAGGACGGTAACTCCGCCTGCCTGATGTTCGCCGAGCTGTGTGCGTGGGTGAAGGCCCGGGGCCTGACGGTGCCCGAGTACCTCGACGAGCTGTTCCTCCGCTACGGATTCTACCTCGAGGGGGTGATCAACCTCTACTATGAGGGCGCCTCGGGCAACGCGCGGATCCGCCGCATCCTCGAGAGCTACCGCAGCCGCCCGCCCACCGCGTTCGGCGACGTGCCGGTCACCCGTTTCCAGGACTTTGGCCGCGAGCGCATCGTTGATGCCGACGGGGAGGTGATCCCGGCGCAGGATCTCTACGTGGTAACGCTGGGCAACGGTTACTCCTTCGCCGCCCGCGGATCTGGCACCGAGCCGAAGATGAAGTTCTATCTCTTCGCCCAGGAACGCGTGGCCGCCGCCGCGGATCTCCCCGCGACCAAGGCGCGCGTGCGCGCGACCCTCGACGAGCTCAGTCGGCGGATTGAAGCGGACGCGCGCGCGCGGGCTGAGGGCTGACGATGCGCGCCGCGATCACCGTCACGCTGGTTCCCGAGACGCGGGCCGGCCCTTTCGTCTTCTCCGCCGGCCTAGCCGACGCGTTCGCGCGGGCGGCGGGGCTGGGCTTCGACGCGGTGGAGATCTTCCCGGCCTCCGCGGAGGAGACGCCGGCGGAGGAGATCGAGCGGCTCCGCGCGGCCCACGGCCTGCGGGTCGCGGCGTTTGGGACGGGCGCCGGTTGGGTCCGCCACGGCTTGCGGCTCACCGACCCGGATCCGGCTGCGCGCCGGCGGGCGGTGGAGTTCATCGGGCGTATCATCGCGCTGGGCGCCCGCTTCGGCGCGCCCGCGATCATCGGCTCGATGCAGGGCCGGGCCGATCCCGGCGTGTCTCCCGAGACCGCGCTTGGCTGGCTGGCGGAGGGCCTAGCGGAACTGGGTGGCCGCGCGCAGGCCGCGGGCGTGCCGCTGCTGCTCGAGCCGCTCAACCGCTACGAGACCAATCTGTGCACCTCCCTCGGCGCGGCCGCCGCCCTGCTGGAGCGGGCCGGTTCCCCGGCGGTACGATTGCTCGCGGACCTGTTCCATATGAACATCGAGGAGACGGACCTCGCTGCCGCCCTGCGCGCTGCCGGGCCGCGCCTTGGCCACGTGCATTTCGCGGACTCCAATCGGCGCGCCCCCGGGTTCGGGCACACCGACTTCCGCCCGGTCATCACTGCGCTCCGGGAGCTCGGCTACGCCGGTTATCTCTCCGCCGAGGTGCTCGCGTGGCCGGACCCGGAAGCGGCCGCCCGCCAAGTCGTCGCCCGCTTCCGCGCGCTCACCGCCCCCTGATTCCCGATGCTCAAGCACACTCTGCTCCACCCCAAGATCAACGAGGTCCTCGGCCGCGCCGGGCACCACGCCCGGATTCTGATCGCCGACGGCAATTATCCCGCCTCCACCAAGCGCGGGCCGCACGCCGAGGTTGTCTGCCTCAACTTGTCTCCGGGGGTCGTGACCGTCGCGCAGGCGCTGCACGCCGTGCTCAGCGCCATCCCGATCGACGAGATCAACACGATGGGTATCCCGGCTGATGACCCGTACGCCGCCTTCGGCGAGCCCAAGGCCTGGCCCGAGTTTCGCGCGCTGGCCAGCGCGGCCGGGGTGAAGGCTCCGCTCACGCCGATCTCGAAGTGGGATTTCTACCGTGCGGTCGAGTCTTCTGACCACGTCCTAACCATCCAGACTGCCGACCAGGCCCTCTGGGCGAACGTTCTGCTCACCGTCGGCGTCCGCACCCCCTGAACCGATGCAGGCACTTGAGTTGACCCGCCCTGGCTCGTTCCGCGTCGTGGACGTTGCGGCGCCCGGCGCTCCGGGGCCCGGAGAGGCGCTGCTGCGGGTCCACCGGGTCGGCATCTGCGGCACGGACCTCGCTGGCTACCTCGGTAAAATGCCGTTTTTCAGCTATCCGCGAATCCCGGGCCACGAGCTGGGAGTCGAGGTGCTGGCCGTCGGCGAGGGCGTCACTCACATCCGTCCGGGCGACCGCTGCGCGGTCGAACCGTACCTGAACTGCGGCCGCTGCTACGCCTGCCGGCGTGGCCACACGAACTGCTGCGAGCACAACCGCACGCTCGGCGTGATGTGCGATGGCGGCCTGTGCGAGCGCATCATCCTGCCTGCGGCCAAGCTCCACCCGTCGGCGCGGCTGTCTTTCGAGCAGCTCGCGCTGGTGGAGACGCTCGCGATCGGCTGCCACGCCGTGGACCGCGGCGCGCCGGTAGCGGGAGAACAAATTTTGGTCGTGGGTGCGGGGCCGATCGGCCTGAGCGCGATCGTGTTCGCCCGTCTCTCCGGCGCGCGGACCCTCGTGATGGACGTCAACGCGGAGCGCCTCGCATTCGTCCGCGACGTGATGGGGGTGCCCGATACCCTGCTGGTGACCGGCGCCGAGGCCGATCTGGCGGCGCTGGGCGAAGCCACCGGAGGCCGCCTCGCGGACGTCGTGATCGACGCGACCGGCAACCCCGCGTCGATGGCGCGGGCGCTCCAGTTCTGCGCCTTCCGGGGCCGGCTGGTCTACGTCGGCATCACCGCATCCGAGCTCACCTTCCCGCACGCGCCGGTGCTGCACCGCCGCGAGCTCGACGTGCGCGCCAGCCGCAATGCCCTGCCCGGAGATTTCCGGCGCATCATCCGGCTGATCGAAGAGGGATCGATTGATACCCGCCCGTGGATCACTCACACCTCGGACTTCGCCGGATTGCCCGCCGTCTTCCCGTCTTGGACCCGCCCGGAGACGCGCGTGATTAAGGCGATGGTCGCCGTGCCGGATCCTGCCTGAGCTTCATCCGGATGCGTTTCCCCCTCCTTCTCCTCCTGTTGGCGGTCCTGCCTTTGACCGGCCGCGCCGAATGGACCGTGGAAAACATCGCTGGCACCGGCGTCCGCGGCTTCGCCGGCGATGGTGGCTTGGCTGCGATCGCAGTCCTGAATGACCCCTTCGGGATGGCGCGCGCGCCCGACGGCTCCCTTTGGTTTTGCGAATATGGGGGCCATCGCCTCCGCCGCATCCTGCCCGACGGCACGATCACCACGGTCGCCGGCACGGGGGAGCGTGGGTTTTCGGGCGACGGTGGGCTGGCGATCGCCGCCCGGCTCGACAAGCCCCACGAGCTCCGCTTCGACGCGGCCGGGGACTGTTACTTCACGGATATGGCGAACCACGTCATCCGGCGGATCGAGCGTTCCACCGGCCTGATCTCTACGGTGGCGGGTACCGGCGGGAAACGCGGCTACGCGGGTGACGGCGGGCCTGCTACGGCCGCCCTACTCGGCCAGCCCCACAGCCTGCAGTTCGGCCCCGATGGCAACTTGTACCTTTGCGACACCGGCAACCACGTCGTCCGGCGCGTCGAGTCCAGCACCGGGATCATCACCACGGTCGCCGGCACCGGGGTGGCGGGTTCGACCCCCGACGGGGCGCCGCTCGCGGGCACGCCCCTGCGCGGTCCGCGAGCGATTGACTTCGACGCGCAGGGCCGGCTCTGGCTAGCCACGCGTGAGGGCAATCAGGTCTTCCGCCTCGATCTGGCGGCGGGCCGCATCCACCACGTCGCCGGCACGGGCCGGCCCGGTTTCTCCGGGAACGGCGGACCCGCCCGTGAGGCCACCCTCAGCGGCCCGAAGGGGCTCGCCCTAGACCGCGCGGGTAACGTCTGGCTCGCGGACACCGAGAGCCACAGCATCCGGCGGATCACGCCCGGCGGCATCCTCGAGCTCATCGTCGGAACCGGACGCAAGGGCGACGGGCCGCCCGGCCCCGGCACCGCCTGCGCGTTGGCGCGGCCCCACGGGGTCTTCATCGAGGCGGACGGTTCCGTCCTCATTGGGGACAGCGAGACCCACCGCCTGCGTCGGCTGCTGCCGCCGCCTAATGCCCGTTGACTCCGCGGACCATTCGCCGGGCGCTTAGAGCGCCGGCGTGCGCGGGTAGGGTTCGTAGCGGGAGAAGGTGACCTCAAGGTCGGCGTCGAGTGATTTGAACCAGTAAGCGTCGCCGCGGACGGAGGTTTGCACGGCCTGAGGCAGGCTGGGGCGTTCCCCGGAGGGTAGGCTGAAGGTTAGCCGCGTCCGCAGCTTGGTAATGCGGATGCCTAGGGCCGGGCGGAAAGGGGCGTCATTCTCTAGCGTGATCGCCTCGATGGTGCGGCTGGGCCGGTGCACGACCACGGTGGCGTGGAGGAAATCGGCGGTCCGGTCACCCGCCTCCGCGGGCCGGAGGCGGCAGCGGTAGGTAGCGCGTTGGTCTGCCTCGGCGACCACCTTTGCCTCCGCGGGATCGATCTGTTCGGCGAGTCGCGGCGCGGTGCCACCGCGGGAGCGCCGGGAGCGGGTGTCGCGGTACTCCGCGAGTTCCGCGGGCGTGGGGGCGCGACCGTCCTTTCGCAGCAGGCTCCAGCGGCCGAAGTCCGGCCGCGTGGCGTCGTGCCGTTCCTCCAGCGAGCGTTGTCCGTCGGAGGTCATCTGCACGTAGGACCAGTCCGGGGGAGCCTCCGAGCGGAAACCGCGCAACGCCGCGACTAGGTCCGGGTCGGCGGCGGACATCAGGGCCGCGGACGGCAGCACGAAAAGGAGGAGGATGGCGAGGGCGCGCACGTTCAAGCGATGCCCGTGATGCGCGCACGGATCGCGCGGCCGCCGCGGGGCGTTACTACCTCGTCGCCGACGCGTCGACCGAGCACCTGCCGCCCCAAGGGCGATTGCGGGGTCAAAACCATCACCTCGCCCGCGGCGGTCGCCACGGTCAGACCGCCGGCGCGTGGTCCGAGGAAATAGCGCGCGGGACTACCGCCGGAATCCAGCGTGACGACGGCGCCGAGCGCCGCGGGATCCGTCGCGGAGAAAGCAGGAAGGGGAAGCACGGCGAACAGGCCAATGGCCTCCGCGGCCTCCTGCACCTGGCGGGACTGGCCCTCGGCCAGATAGGCGGCCTCCTGGCTATGCGTGTCCCACTTGTTCTCCGGCCGGCTCTCCTCGCTGGTCGCTTCCTCGTGCGCGTCCGCGGCGGCCCGGGCCTGTCGCGCCTGCTCCTCCCGAAGCGCGGCCAGAATGGCGGCTCGCAGCGCGTTTTTGTTCAAACTCATCAGGTGCCCCGGGCCGGAAAGGCCCGGTTTTTCCATCTATTCAGAGATACCGCCCCGGCGAGGCGTTACGGTCAGCGCCGCCGGGGCGGACGGCCTCAGGCGTGGGCCTTCGGCAGCTCAACGCCCAGCTCGGTGGGGTGCGGGTGGTTGCGCTTTACCCGCAGGAGCTGATGACGCCGCTTTAACATCCGGTCGAGTTTGTCGATCAGCAGGGTAACTGCCTTGTGGCACTCATTGGCTTCGACGGCGGCGTTCATATCGGGACCGTGAATCTCGATGTGACCCTTGGCGGTGAACTGCACCCCGGAAGCGGGGCTGCGGTCACAGGCAAGTTCCACCCGGATCCGGATGATCCGTTCGTCGTGACGAAACAATCGCTCCGTCTTCTCGTGCACGAAAGCCTTGAGGGAAGGGGTGAGCTCGAGATGAATGCCGGAGACGATGACTTCGTGGTGGTTTTGGCTGTTCATGATGCTGCGTTTGGTTTCGTGTGCGCGGCCGCCGGCCGGGGGCCGGAGTCGCGGAAAATAATCAATGCTCCAATTATGTCCCTGAAGGCCCCGACTCTGCC
>JBILWD010000044.1:0-17015 GCA_044370095.1 Opitutaceae bacterium
GCGTCACCAGGTGGAAGAGGCAGATGACGCCCAGCGCCACGGCGCCAACCGTCAGCAAGGTGCCGCCGATCGCCGTCGAAAGCAGGAAGATACCCGCGATCATCACGAAGTTCGCCACGCCCGCCGCAATCTGGGTCGCCGGCGCCATCGTCTGGCGGACATTCATCATCGCATAACCCACCTTGTGCTGGATCGCGTGACCCGCCTCATGAGCGGCGACGCCCAGCGCGGCCAGACTGGTGCCGTGATAGTTGTGATGGGACAGCGCCAGTCGCTTGTTCATCGGATCGTAATGGTCGGTCAGCTCGCCCGGGACCTCGACGATCTCGACGTCACTGATGCCGGCCGAACGCATCACCGCCTCGGCGGCCTCGACCCCGCGGATATGGCCGCGCGACGGGATCTCCACGTTCCGCGCGTAGGCGCGGCGGATCTTCATCTGCGCGTACAGGCCGAACAGCATCGGAACGATAATGAGGAGGATCCAGATGAACATAGTGGAAGTGGGTTGGGAGGGA
Source organism: Opitutaceae bacterium (assembly GCA_044370095.1). GTDB lineage: Bacteria > Verrucomicrobiota > Verrucomicrobiia > Opitutales > Opitutaceae > ER46. The sequence continues at coordinate 519 of JBILWD010000044.1, forward strand.
CTAACCGGAGGATGAACAGAGGGAGACGTTAGGCAAACCCGGCGATTTGCCAGTGGAAAAGGACCGCACTGGAAAGCGCCGGGCGCGGTTCCATCTCCCTTCCCGAAGGGGACGGCGACCTCACGCCGCCAGCCCGCACCGCCGCAGCAGGGCCTGCGGGTCGGGATCGCGCCCGAGGAACGAGCGGAAGAGCACCGCCGGATCCTCCGCGTTGCCGCGGCTCAGGATGCACCGGACGAACTCCGCCCCCACCTCACCGTTGAAGATGCCCTCCCGTTGGAACCGGGTGAAGGCGTCCGCCTCCAGCACCTCCGCCCACTTGTACGAATAATACCCCGCCGCGTAACCGACGGAGTCCCCGAACAGGTGGGTGAAGCGCTTCACGATGGTCGGCGCCGGCGGCTCGGTCGGCACCAGGCAGTCAGCCACCGCCGCCCGCAACCGCGGCTCCACATCGCCCGCTCCGGCAAAGTCCGCCGTCTGCATATGCAGGAGCAGGTCCAACTTACCGAACGCTACCTGCCGCATCGTCGCGCTCGCGGCCCGGAAGTTACGCGCGGCCAGCATCCGACCGAACAACTCATCGGGAATCGGCGCCCCGGTCTCGTGGTGCCGCGCAAACAGGTCCAACCCTTCCCGCTCCCAGGTCCAGTTCTCCAAAATCTGCGAGGGCAGCTCAACGAAGTCCCAGGCCACATTGACGCCATTGAGGGACTTGATCGGCACCTCACCCAACAGGTGATGCAACAGATGGCCGAACTCGTGGAAGATGGTCTCCACCTCGCGGTGCGTCAGCAGCGCCGGGCGGTCGCCCGCTGGCGGCGTCATATTGCCGCAGATGAGGCCGAGGTGCGGCAGGCGGGTCCCATCCAGCTGCGGTCCGCCCGTAATCAGGTAGTTCATCCAGGCCCCGCCCCGCTTCGATTCGCGCGGATGCCAATCCGCATAGAACGACCCGACGTGCCGCCCCGCCCGATCGTGCATCTCGTAGAACCGCACTTCCGGGTGCCAGACCGGCACCGCACCCGCAGCGTGCTCCTGGATCCGCAACCCGAAGACGCGCCCGGCGATCTCAAACAGGCCGGCGATGACCCGGTCCATCGGCAGGTACGGGCGCAGCGCTTCTTCGTCGAATTGGTAACTCGACCGCCGCAGGCGCTCCGCCCAGAAAGCGACGTCCCACGGAGCGAGACGCCGCACCGGCTCTCCAGCCTGGGCGGCGCGGAACTCCTCCAACTCCCGGGCCTCGCGCCCGAACGGGGTGAGGCAGCGGTTCCGGAAGTCCTCGACAAACGCCAGCGCGCGGGCGCCCTGCCCGGCCATCCGGCGGCGCAGGACGCTGTCCGCAAAATGCTCCTGGCCCAGCAGCTTGGCCTTCTCGGCCCGGAGTTGCAGGAGACGTTCGATCTGGGGCGCGTTGTCGTGGGGCGCGAGGGAGCCGATGGCAGCGCTGGCGCTCCAGACCTGCCGGCGGATGTCCTCGTCGCGGAGGTGCATCAGCACGGGCTCCAACGAAGGTTGGTGCAACGTGAAGCGCCAGCCCTCTAGCCCCTTGGCCTCGGCGCTGCGGCGGGCCGCGGCCTTAGCCTGCGGCGGCAGGCCTTCGAGCCGGGCCTCCTCCGCGGGCGGGATCACCAGCTGCCAGGCATTGGTGGCGTCGAGGACGTTTTCCCCGAACTTCTGGGCCACCTGGGCCATTTCCGTCTGCAGAGCCTCCAGCCGCGCCCGCGCCTCCGCCGGCAGATCCGCCCCGGCGTCGCGGAAGTCCTTAACCGTCTCGTCCAAGAACCGGCGGTTGACCCCGGCCAACCCCGCGGCCGCAGGGGAGGCGGCGAAGGCCCTCAGCCGGGCCCATAGGTCGGGATTAAGGGGAATGCGGGCGAAGAAGGCGGTGACGCGCGGGAGCACCTCACTGTGCGCCGCCCGCAGCGCCGGCTCGTCCGCGACGGACTGCTGGTGCCCAACCTTGCTCCAAACCAAGTTCAGTTCCTCGGTTGCGCGCTCGAGGGCCAAAAACGTGTTTTCGAAGGTGACCGCCGCGAGGTCGACGGCCGTGATGGCCGCGAGGGCCGCCTCGGCGCGGGTCAGGGCGGCGTCGACCGCGGGCACCACGTGGTTCGCCGTGAGCTCGGTCCAACGGATTCGGAAATCGTCGCGCAGGTAGGGATTGCTCATCGGGCGCAGAAACGCGCGCCCGCCAGCGGAGTCAAACCGCAAAGCCCGCCTCACCAGCGCCAGGCGGCGCTGAAGGACGGCTGGCGCGGGGACGCGGGCACCGCGGGGATCTCTTGGAAGCGATCATCCCACAGGTTCTCGACCAACAGGGAGACCTCCAGTCGCGGCACGGCGGCGGGCCGGTAGGCGAGCCCCAGCGTGCCGTGCAGCGCCCGCTCCCCGCCGACAGTCCGCAGCAGGTTGGACGCCTGACGGCGCCAGGCGTGGTCAAGGCTGAGCACCCAATCGCGCCCCAGCTGGGCCTGCACCGCCACGGTGGCCCGGTGGCGGGCATAGTTGAGGGCGTAGAAACTGGCGTCCACCCCAGCCACCCGGTAAGTATCGTCCTTGGTCAATGCAGTGTATCCGAGGATTACGGCGGCCCGGCCCCACGAACGCCGGGCCTGCGCCTCGAAGCCGGCGACGTCGACGTCCATCGGGCTAGCGGAGCGGGCGGTGACCCCGCGGCGGAAGGTCCAATCGACCAAGCGGCGGTCGGCCCGCGCGAAGGCGGCGGTGGCGGTCTCCCAGCCAGCCCAGCGGAAAGCAGCCCCGGCCTCAAGGGTGGTGGCGGCGGCGCGGCCCAGCCGGGGATTCCCGCGGAAGAGTCCGGCGGAGGCGCTGGAAGCCAGCGCGGTGTAGGTGGGTAATTGGGTCGCGCGGGTGGCCGACAGGTGCAGGCGCTGCAGGGCACTGGCGGCCGGGAAGGTGCGCTCCAGCGACACCAGCGGCGCGAGGCTGCCGGAATCGCGGTTGGAGTCGTCGTGGACCAGACCGGCCCGAGCCCGCAGCGCCCCACCGCCGGCGAGCGCTGTTTCGCGTCCCACCAGAAGAGCGAGCCGCGTGGTCGCGCGGGAGGGATAGGGCCCAAACAGGAGGGAGGTGGAGCGCAGGCGGTCCGCCTGGACCTCGCCCTTCAGTTCGTAATCAAACCCCTCCCATCGGCCGTGAACCCGGGCGGCGCCGCCGCGGAGCCAGGTCGTATGCTGGAAAGGATGCACCGGCCCGAGTGGGGCGAAGCGGTTGAAGGCGTAATCGTCCTTGTGCCGGCGTTCGAACACCGCGGCCTCCCAGCCGCCGTCCGCGCCGCGGTCCTGACGATGACCGAGCAGGGTAAGGCGGGTCTGAAGGTTCTCGGACTCCGGGCTGTTGAAGGGCGTATACAGGTTGGGCCAGCCAAAGCGCTTGCCTTGGTAGCCGGCGAACAGGTCCGTCTGGCCGACATGGCTCCGGTGCTGGAGCCGGACGTTGGCCCGGTCGAATTCGTGGTCGCCGTACCGCACCGCCCCGTCCGCGACGGACCGCGCGAGGGAAACCTCGATCCCGCTCCCCTGCCCCGCCGCACCGGCGGGGCGGAACCACGCGTGCCGGAGTTCGGCGCGGCGCAGGCCATGGGCGCCGGCGCCGAACCGCAGGCCACCCCCGCTCCGCAGCGGGCGCCAGTCCTGCCGCAGGCCGCCCGCGGTGGCGTTGAGGGGACCGAGGGCCAGGTCCGCTCCAAACAGCAGCTGCGGCGACGTGAGCATCGCCGGATCGACGGGCAGCTCCGCCAGATAGTGGCCGGTCTGCGGGTCGCCGAGCGAGACCGCCCCGAGCGCCCAGCCGGTGCTTTCGAAGGTACCGCCGCGCAGCGTGAGGTCAGCCTGCCCCTCCACGAGGTTGCGCGCCTGCAGGTCCACGCGGGGCTCGTAGCGGAGCACCGAGACCGGCATCGCAAAGGTGCCGCCCGGAGCCTGGTTGGCCACCCGGGGCGAAGCGACCGTGAGCGGATCGAGCACCGTCGCGGGGGCACCGGCGCGGACGGCGGATGGCCCGAGCAGGAGCAGGCATAGGAGAGCCGGAAGCAGCTTGTTCACCTGAACGACTTTATAGGTTAACTGTATATTCCGGGCAAAAAGAAGCCCCGGCGCGGAAGCCGGGGCGGAAACGGGAAGGAGGGGCGACTCAGGCCTCGCCGTCGTTGCCGATGGCCTCGACCGGGCAGCCCTCGAGGGCCTCCATGCACTGGGCCACCTCTTCTTCGGAGGTGGGCTGCTTCATCACGAAGGAATAGCCGCCCTCGTCGTGACGGGTGAAGAATGACGGGGCCGTCTCGCGGCACAGGTCACAATCGATGCACTGCTGATCGACATAAAACTTACCTGCGACGTTCGTGGGCCACTTATCAGACTTATTCGCCATGGTAGGCCGACGAAGGCGCGTGCGCCGAACGCTGTCAAGCGCACGGCGCCTGCTTGTCTTCCGGCGCGCAGGCCCTACGTTTGGCCGATGCTTCCCGCGCGCCGGCCCGCCTTCGCCCTACCGGGGCGGGCGTTGCCCATGCTGGCAGGGATGCTGGTCGCGGGGTTTGGCCTGCAGGTGGCCGGGGAAGCGGGCTGGCAGGCCGCGGCCGGTTGGGGCGAGGCGACGCTGGGGCTGACGCCCACCGCGTGGGCCGCGGGCGAATACTGGCGCTTGGCCACGCACGGGCTCGTCCACAGCACGACGAACCTTTTTCATCTCGGTTTGGTGTTGGCGGCGATCCTCGGGCCCGGGGCCGCGCTGGCGCGGGAGCTGGGTCCTCGGCTGCCGTTGGCGGCCTTTGTGTCCGGGCAAGTCCTGGGCGGCCTGTGCTGGCTCGGCTTCCATCGCGAAGCCGGGGCGGCGTACTTCGGTGCGACGGCCGGGGCCTACGCGTTGTTGGCGGCCTACGCCGTGCGGCATCCAGACCGGGTCTTCCGGCTGCTGGTGTTTTTTGTGCTGCCCCTACGGTTTCGGCCGCGCGGGGTATTATGGGCTCTGTTGGGGGCTGAGGCGTTCTTTCTCGTGATCGGCGAGGTACTCCAACGCGCCCTCCCCTTCGCCCCGGCCGCTTCGGCCCATTTGGCGGGGGCCATCGGGGGGTGGCTGCTCCTGCGTGTCGGCCGACCGGCTCCGCCGGAGCGCCCGGCGCCGCTCCCAGCGAGGGCGAACCTACCCGCACCAGCCCCGGAACTCGACCCGCGGGCGGAGGTCGACCGCATCCTCGACAAGATCAACCAAACCGGCCTCGGCTCGCTCACCCCTGCCGAACGGCGCACCTTGGCGGCCGCCCGCGACCTGTTGTCCCGAAGGTGAAACCACGCACTCCCGGGCGCTTGACTGCCGCCCGCAGCGAACAAACTCGTTTGTACGTCCTATGACGCTCTTCCCGCTCCGCTCCCGGTTCCTCACGTCCCTCCTGCTCCTGCTCGCCAGCGCCGGGACGTTACTGGCTGCTACAGACCGCAAGCGTTTCACGACGCCCCCCACCCTTGCGGCCGAGGCCAGCACCCTGACCAAGCTGCTGGACGAGCTGCATTACAACCGGGACGCCGTCCGTAGCGCGGACTATGCGAACGTGATCCCGGATTATATGGGCGATCTGGATGCGCAGCGCCTGTTCTTCCTCGGTTCGGACCGGGCTCGGTTCATGGAGGAATTCAGCAAGAACGTCTATTACAACGCGGCCTTCCTCGGGCACATCAACGCCGCCTACGAGATCTTCTACATCTATCAGCAGCGAGTGGAGCAGCGCGTCGCCTGGATTCTGGCGCGACTGGAACAGCCGCTGGACCTGACGGCGGACGAGACCTACCGCGTGGACCGTCAGAAGGCCGAATGGCCGGCGGACGCCGCCGCCTCGGACGACCTGTGGGTGCGGCGCCTGAAGTTCGAGCTGATCCAGGAGATCCTGGCCAAGAAGACCCCGGAGGAGGCCAAGGCGCAGATCCGCAAGCGCTATGAGCGAATGCTCCGCAACGTGGGCGAGATCGAGGGCAATGAGCTGGCCGAACTGTTCCTCACCACCATCGCCAAGCTCTACGACCCCCATTCGACCTACTTCTCCGCCGCAACCTACGAGGACTTTGGCATCCAGATGAAGCTCCAGTTGGTGGGCATCGGCGCCGTACTGGGCACCGAGGACGACGTCTGCGTGGTCAAGGAAATCATCCCCGGCGGCCCGGCGGACCTAGGCCGCGAGCTGAAACCGAACGATAAGATCCTCGCCGTGGCCGAAAAGGGCGGGGAGCCCTTCGAGACCTTCGGCCTGAAGCTGCGTAAGGTCGTCGAACGCATCCGCGGCAAGAAGGGCACCGAGGTGGTGCTCACCGTGCAGCCCGCGGACGCCGACAGCTCCGTGCGCAAGCAGGTCGTGATCACGCGCGACAAGGTGAAGATCAACTCGGCCCGCGCCCGCGGCGCCATCTTCGACCTCCCCGGCGACGACGGGAAGACCCAGCCTTACGGCGTGATCACGCTCCCTGCGTTCTACGGCCCCGCCGACGAGGGGGATACGGACGGCGAGCGCACGACGGCCTCGCGGGACGTGGCCCGCCTGATTGAACAGTTCAAGCAGGCCGGCATCGAGGGCCTCGTGCTCGACCTGCGACGCAACGGGGGTGGGTTCCTGACCGAGGCCGTGGAGCTCGCGGGCCTGTTCATCAGCCGCGGCCCCGTGGTCCAGATCAAGGCCTACAATGGGGAGATCCACGTCGACAACGACCGGGACCCGCGGATCGTCTATGCGGGGCCGTTGGCGGTGTTGGTCGACCGGTTCAGTGCCTCCGCCTCCGAGATCGTAGCCGGAGCGCTCCAGAATTACGGCCGGGCGATCGTGGTCGGGGATAGTTCCACGCACGGCAAGGGCTCGGTCCAGCAGGTGGTCGAGATGAAGCAATTGTCGCGCGCCCTGTCCCTGGCCCCCAAGACGGGTGCGGCGAAGTTCACCATTCAAAAGTACTACCTGCCCAGCGGCGCCTCCACGCAACTGAAGGGTGTGGTGCCCGACATCAACCTGCCCTCCATCGAGGACTTCCTGCCGATCGGCGAGGCGGACCTCCCGCGCGCTCTGGTCTGGGACCAGATCCCGACCAGCTTCTTCGAGGGCGAACCGCTGGACGCAAAGGTCCGCGAGCCCCTGCGGGCGGCCAGTGCGGAGCGCCAGGCCCGCCTCCCGGAGTTCGCCTACCTCCGGAAGATCGTGGACCGCTTCAAGGAGCGGCAGGAGCAGAAACTCATTTCCCTCAACTTGGAGGATCGGCAGCGCCAGAAGGCGGAAGACAACGCGTTCCGCAAAGAGATCCGGGCGGAAAAGGACGAGATCGCCAAGGGGGACTATCCGTTCCGCACCTTCTACCTTGGACCGCCGCCCCCGCCCCGGATCAAGGCGCCCAAGAAGGAGGACGAAGAGGATGACTTTGGTCCGGCCGAGGACGAGAACGAAACTTACGTGAAAGCGGACGTCCACCTGCGCGAGGCGCTGCGGGTAGTGGGCGACGCGGTGCGGCTGGGCCGGAACCGCGAGACGTGGGCACACAATCGCCCGCCGCTCACCGCCGCCACTACCCCGGCGGCGCTCAGCCCGGCCAAACCGCGAGGATAAACCGGTCGCGGCCCGTCAGGTCTTGGTGCGCCGCCACCGATTGGAAGCCTGCGGCCTGCAGTCGAGCACAGAGGGCCGCGCGGTGATCGCAGCCGGTTTCCAAGGCTAGCAAGCCGCCGGGCCGTAAGTAGCCCGGCGCCGCCTCGAGAATCGCGCGCAAGTCGGCCAAGCCCTCCTCCGGCGCCTCCAGCGCCGCCCGCGGCTCGTGCTCGCGCACCTCGGGGGCCGTCGCCGCGACCTCCGCGGCGGTCAGATAGGGCGGATTGGAGACGATCGCATCGTAAGGTCCCGTTGGGACGCCATCGAACCAGGTTGCGGCGACCGGCTGGATGCGGCCTTCGAGCCCGAGCGCGGCGAAGTTCTCCCGCGCTAGGGTCAGGGCCTCCGGGCACCGTTCCGCGGCCACCACGGCCGCTCCGGGCCACAGGGTAGCCAGCGCCGCGGCGATCGCCCCGGAACCCGTGCCGAGGTCGAGCGCGCGCAGGACGGGCGCCTGGGTGCCGGCCCACGTGTGCACCAGTTCCACTAACAGTTCCGTTTCCGGCCGGGGGATCAGTGCGCGGCGATCCACCTTGAGCCGCAGCCCACGGAATTCGGCCTCTCCCAGAACGTATTGGAGCGGCTCCTGCTGTCCCCGGCGCCGGACGAGCGGACGCAGCTGGTCCAATTCCGCGGCGGTCAGGGGACGTTCGAACTCCAAGTACAGCTGCATCCGGCGGCGGCCGATGACGTGCCCCAGCAGGAGTTCCGCATTGAGGCGGGGGGAGGCCACGCCCTTGGTGGCGAGGAACTCCGTGGTGCGCTTGATGATTTCGAGGACCGTCAGCACGTCAGTCGGTCTCCTCGGCGCGAGGCGGCGCGTAGTCCGCCCCCGTGAGGGCGGCGAGCTTCTCCTGATAATCCGCCTTCTGCAGGGCGGCGATGACCGGCTCGAGCTTGCCCTCCATTACCTGCGGCAGGTTGTACAGGGTAAGTCCGATCCGGTGGTCCGTCACGCGGTTCTGGGGGAAGCTATAGGTTCGAATCCGTTCACTGCGATCGCCGGAGCCGATCTGGCTGCGGCGCGCGGCGGCGTACTTGGCCCGCTCCTCCTCCTCGCGACGCTGCAGTAGCCGGGAGCGGAGCACGGTCAGCGCCCGGGCCTTGTTCTTCAATTGGGAGCGTTCGTCGGCGCAGGATACGATGAGCCCGGTGGGGCGATGCAGGATCTGGACGGCCGAATCGGTCGTGTTGACCCCCTGCCCGCCCGGTCCGCTGGCGCGGCTGACCGTGATCTCGAGGTCCTGCGGATCAAGTTGGACGTCCACCTCCTCCGCCTCCGGCAGCACGGCCACGGTGACAGTCGAGGTATGAATGCGGCCGTTGGCCTCGGTCACGGGTACCCGTTGAACGCGATGGACCCCGCTCTCGAACTTCAACTGGCGGTAGACCTCCGAGCCGGTGACGAGAAAAATGACTTCCTTGAAGCCCCCGCGTTCGGAGGTGCTGCTGCTCATCGGCTGGATCTTCCAACCGTGTTCGTCCGCATAGCGCGAATAGAGCCGGAACAGTTCGGCCGCGAATAGGCTGGCCTCGTCGCCGCCGGTGCCGGCCCGGATCTCCATCACCGTATTGCGGGAGTCGGTGGCCTCAGGCGGGATCATCGCCACTAGGACCTCCTGGCGAACGGTGGCGAGGCGGGTCTCCAGTTCCGGGAGTTCGGCGGCGGCGAGTTCGCGCAGTTCGGCGTCGGCGGCCGGGTCGCGGCCGAGCGCGCGGGCCTCGGCGGCCTCGCGGAGAAGGCGTTCGTGGAGGCGGTGCCGCTCGACGAGGGCGGTTAGGCGCTGGTGTTCCCGGGTGACCTCGGCGGCGCGGCGCGGCGCGGCGTAGAACGAGGCCTCTGCCATCTGGGCGGAGAGCTCGTCGAGCCGCCGCTGGAACGGCGCGAGGGCGGGCAGGTCATCCATAAAGCGCGGAGCGTGGGGGAGATTTGCGCATTGCGCCATCCCGGGCTTGCGGTTTTCGTCCCGCCGCGAATCCGCGGGTCAGTTCCCCGCGCCGTTATGCCCGCCAACCTCTTCCCGCAGAACACCCTCGCGCTGATCTGGGACTTCGACAAGACCCTGATTCCGGAGTATATGCAGTCGCCGCTGTTCCGGCGCTACGGGGTGGATGAGGCGAGTTTCTGGCAGGAGACGAACCGGTTGGCGGCGCACTACCGGGAGCGCGGTTACCATCTGTCGCCGGAGATCGCGTACCTCAACCATCTGCTGACCTACGTGCAGGCGGGGCCGCTGGCGGGGCTGAATAATCGAATTCTACAGGAGTGTGGCCGGGAGATCCAATTCTACCCTGGTCTGCCGGAGTTCTTCACTCAGGCGCAGGCTTTCGCGCGGGAGAAGCCCGAGTACGTGAAGCACGAGATCACGCTCGAGCACTATGTGGTCAGCACCGGCTTGGCGGCGATGATCCGGGGCAGCGCGATCGCAGGGCACGTGGACGGGATCTGGGCGTGCGAGTTCATCGAGAACCCGCTCCCGCCCGGCTTCCTGCGGCAGAAGGAGTTGCCGATCGAGGCCAGCGCCGAGATCGCCCAGATCGGGATGGTCATCGACAACACCACCAAGACCCGCGCCCTCTTCGAGATCAATAAGGGCACCAACCGGAATCCCGCGATCGACGTGAATTCGAAGATCGCCGCGGAGGATCGCCGCATCCCGGTGGCCAATATGATCTATATCGCGGACGGCCCGAGCGACGTCCCGAGCTTCGCGGTCGTGAAGAAAGGCGGCGGGCAGGCCTATGCGGTCTATAACCCAGCCAAGCCGGAGGAGTTTGAGCAGAACGACCGCCTGCTGCAGACCGGTCGGATCCACGGGTACGGACCAGCGGACTATCGTCCGGAGTCCAGCACCTACCAGTGGCTGCGGCTGCACATCCGGCACCTCTGCGACCGCATCGTGGCCGATCGCGAGGCCGCCGTGGCCGCGCGGGCGACACGCCCGCCCCGGCATCTAAACGCTACCCCGGAGGAGATCGCGGCCCGGCAGCGGCCCAAGACGCCCACGCAGGCCTCCTTCTTGGAGTAAACGCCCGACCGCGGGTTTGCCCGCTGGCCGGCGCGGGCAGCGCCGCGAAAAAAACAAAGGCCGCCCGGAAGGGCGGCCTAGATTGGTGCCGAAGGCAGCTTACCTCAGAGGCTGCCGCTGACCACCGGCGTCTCAATCGACGTCTGCGTGGTGGTCTGCTGCTGCGTGGTGGTCTGCTGGGTGACGACCGTAGTGGCCGCAGGGGCGGGCATCGCGGCGACCGCGGTGTTGATGGCGGCCGTCTGGGACGGCACCGCAACCGTGGCGGCAGTGGTGATCGTCGACTGCAGAGACGGGGCGGCGGCCACGGCAGCCACCGTCACGGCGGGCGCCGAAGCAGCGGGCACGGAAGTGACGGCGGCCGTAGTCACCGCAGCGACGGCGGCTTGGACCTGCGCCGGAGCGGCGGAGGCGGTGGTCATCGTGCTGACGACCGCGCTGACCGCGGCGGTCGTGACGGCCTTGGCAACCTCAAACTGGGCAGTGGTGCCCGCGAAAGCCTTGATGACGGCCTCCACGATGGCGGAGGCATTGGCCGGGTTGGCCTTGACGGCGGCCTCCACGAGGGCGGCGGCCTTGCCGGGATCCGCCTTGGCCTGCTCCGCCACCTCGGCGGCAGTCTGGGCTTGCAGGGCGGGAATCGCGGACAGGAAGCACGCGGCGAAAGCGAGGAGGAGGGAACGGAATTTCATGGTGCGTAAAGGTTGCGCTGCGACATCAAAAACGAGCCGGGAACCTACGATTGTCAAGGGTTAACCCCCCACGCGGACCTCCCCGGAAGCCCCGATTCAGCAAAAATTCACGGCGGCGGGAAAAACCGGCGGGCGCTTGGCCAGAACGGGGGAACGTGCTTCACTCCGCGATGCTCGTGATCCGCCGTCTGGTCGACCGCCGCCGCGCCTACACCGCGCTGCTGCTGCCCGGGGAGCCCCCGCGGGTCTTTCCCACCAGCGACCACGAGCACGCCCGCATCCTGCAAATCTACAAGCAGGACCGGCTCTACGATGGAATCGTGAACGACTTCACGGAGTTGCCCGATGCGCCGGCCCCGGCGCCGCGGAGCTCAAAAGCGCGCTGAGAGGCTGGCCTGGAAGGTCCGGCCTGGATGCCGCTGGACGGAGTTGCTGTCGGCCAACTTGTAGATCTCCTGATTGTCCATCACGTTCTGGACCTTGGCCCCGAAGGTGTAACGGATGCGGCCAGCGCCCGGCAGGGCGTAGCGGAGCACGGCGTCGAAGCGCCATTTCCCGGGCATCGTCCAGGAGGGGGTATTGGCGATGCCCCCAAGGGTGGTGAGCACGGCCGGATCGATCGGCCGGTCGCCGATGAAGATGGAGCCGAGAGCCAAGTCGAGGCCGCGGAGGGCGCCGGAGCGGAAGGCGTACTTGTTAAAGGCCGTGAACATATGGAATGGCGCGTACATCGAGCGGCGCTCGGTGCGGGTGTCGCGCGAGTCGTTGTAGGCGTACCCGCCCATCACGGACCAAGCCTCGGTGAAGCGGGCGTTCAGGTTGAACTCGACGCCGCGCGAGCGGATGCCGTCGATCAGGGTGTACCAGTCGCCGTCGCGGTTTGGATCATCGACCGCGATGTTCTGCTGGCGGATGTCGTAGGCTGCGAGGAGCCCCTGGATGCGGTCGCCGGCCAAGCTGAAGCGCAGGCCCAGCTCGCGCTGGTTGCCCTCCTCGGGATCGATCGGGGTGCCGTCAGGCTGGCGGAGGAAGCCGGGGACGAAGGAGCTGTTGGCGTTGGCGTAGAACGTAAGGGAGCGGGCCCGGTTGAGATGCCAGACGACGCCTGCGCTATAGGTGGTCGCATCTCCTCGGTTGTCGAAGGTGGTGAGCCCGGTGAACCCGTTGCGGCGCCGGTCCTCGGTGCGGGTGTGGCGCACACCGCCGGTGAGGAAGAGTCGTTCCTCGAGGAAGGAAACGACATCCGCCGCGTAGTATTCCGTGTTCTCGGTACGATCCAGGTTGCGATTGCCCGCGGGCAGGGGCGGACGGTCCGCCTTGGCCGGCACGGGCGGCGAGCGCGTGGGGTCGACCGCGTTCAGGGGCGGGATCATATTGGGATTATAGCCGGCCCGCCGCACATCCGCGAGGACCTCGGCTAGGGTCAGGTTCGGGAACACGTTGTAACGGCTCCCCACGCTCGCCGTCGGCCAGCGCTGGTTCAGCGTCGCCGCGGTCGCCGCGAGGCCACCCCGGTTGTAGATGCCGTCCCGGTTCCAGATTTCGCCGTCGGAAACGTCCCAGCTGAAGCCGGCCAGCGCGCGATGCCGGGCGGGACCAGTATTGAAGTTCGCCACCAGTTCGTTGCGGGAGCGCCAGTTGTCCACGTCCTGCGTGCGCACGCGCCAGCGCCGCGGCATCAGGACGGCATCGCGGAGGATGGTCAGGGAACCCTGCTCGGGCTGGTGCTCATCGTACAGCTGGTCCTTGGTGTCGTGCGCGACCTGCAGCCGGAGTTGCAACTGCCGGCCGAAGGCGTGCTGGAGGTCGGCCATCGTAAAGCCCCGGTCCCAGCGGCGGAGGTCGCCCGCGGAAGCGTAGCCCTGACGGTTATCGCCGTAGGCAAGGAAGGAACCGTCCGGCAGGGCGAAGCCGCGGGGTTCGGCGCGCATCATCGGCTGCCGCCAGACCGCGCCGCCATCCTCCTCCCGCACGAAGAGGTGCTCGACCGCCAGCCGCGTCGCGGGGGTGATCTGCCAAGCCACCACCGCGGAGAACGCCTTCTCCCCGTGGGTGATGCGCCGGTAATAGTAGCCATCGTCATAGACGCCCGTGACGCGAAAGGAGACCGGCGAACGGACGCCGCCCAGGCGGGCGGAATGATCGACCTCGGCGCGCCAGCTTTCGACCGGGCCGGCGCTCAGCCGCACGGTGGTCTGGGGGCGGTCGAGGGGACGCTTGGTGACGCGATTGACGGTGGCCGCATAGCCGCCCTGGCCGAAGAGGACGGCCGCGGGGCCCTTCAGCACCTCCACGCGCTCGACGTTGGCCAGCGAGACCTTGCCGATGCTCTCCTGCTGGAGGAATCCGTTCATAAACTTCGTGTTGGCGTTGGCGAAACCGCGGACGGTCCACGAGTCATTGTTGGAGGTCGCGACGAAGCCCGGGACATACTCCAGGACATCCTCCGTACTGCGGGCCAGCGTGTCCTCCAGAAAGGCTTGGTTAAGGACGGTCACATTCATCGGGATGTCCCCAATGGCGGTGTTCATCCGGGTGACTTCGGCCGCGTGCGTCGACTGGTAGCCGATGTCGCGGGTACTGGTGACCTCGAAGGTCGAGAGGGCCACGGGGTCCTGGCCCGCGGCCGGCCGGGGGGCGGGAACGCCCTGGGCAGGGAGGAGCGGCGCGAGGCCGAGGGCGAGGGGCAGGAGCAGGGCGCAGGGCGGGAGGCAGGGGGTACGCATCGGGAGCAGAGGTGAACCAGAGGAAAGCGCCTCTGCGGGCGGTCTCAAACGAACCCGGACGGTCCCCTTTTGGAACCGGGATTGGACGCGCCCCCCCCAAAAAACCGCCGCCGGCGGCCCGAAGGGACCGACCGGCGGCGGGGAACGAATCGGGCGGGGAACTCAGTTCCGCAGGTCGGTAAGCAGCTTCTGGCCCTCGGCGCGGCCGGGGAACTCACCCTTGAACTTGAGCGCTTCATCGAGGGAGACGGCCGCGTCCTGCTTGCGGCCCAACTTGGCCTGGATGGCGGCGAGGTGGTAGCGCAGCTCGGGGTTGCCGGGCAGCCCCTTGACGGCCTGCTCGGCCAGCGGCAGCGCGGCGGCGGCGTCCCCGTTCAGGAAGAGCACCCAGGCGAGGGTGTCCTGAATGATGGGGGCGTCCGGCGCGAGCTCGTGGGCCCGGCGGGCGACGGTCAGGGCCTCCTGCGGCTGCCGCAGTTGGTCGGCATAGAGGTTCGCAAGGTTGTTCAGGACGGCGGCGGAGCGGGGGTTGGCGGCGAGGACCTTCTCGTAGTGGCCCTTGAGGCGGTTCGCGTCGCCGCCGCGGAGCACGCTGGGCGCCACCGCGATAGCCACCCGCTCGTCGGCGGGGAAACGGGCCAGGACCTCCTCGGCGAGCGTGAGCGCCTGCTGGGGCTCGGTCACTGCGTTAAGGAGCTGGGCAATCAGGCCGGTCGTGCCCCCCTGACGCGGATCAAGCGTGAGGGCATCGCCGGCGGACTGGAGGGAATCCTTCCAGCGCTTCTGGGCGGCCCGGGCGCGGCTGAGGGCGAGGTGCACGGCGGGAACCTTGGGCGACTTTTCGACCAGCTGCTCGGCGCGGCGCGCGGCCTCGTCGGCCTTGTTGTCCCGGAGGTCGAGCTCGACCAGCGCGAGGGCGGGGAGCAGGAACTCGGCCTGGAAGCCGTGGGAGCGCTCGAAGGCGACGCGGGCCTCGGGCATCTGTTCCAGCGTGGAGCGGGCCATCCCGAGGAAGTACCACATCAGGGGGCTCTCGGGGGCCTTATTGAGGTTCTCAGACACGACCTTCACCAGGTCGGCCAGCTTGCCCGAAGCCTTGGCGGCCTCGATGAGCATCGCGTGGGCCTGGAGGATATCGGGGCGGCGGCTGACCAACAGTTGGAGCGTGTCGGTGGCGGCGGCGGCGGCCCCGGTGCGGAGCTGCAGCTGGCCGAGGAGCATCAGGGCCTCAAAGTTGTCCGGGAAGCCGATCACGTACTCCCGCAGGGCCGTGACGGCGCTGGCGGGGTCGTTCTCGCGCAGATGGGCGAGGGCGAGCTGATACTTCTCCAGATTGAAGCCGGGGAAGTCTTGGCCGAACTTCTTCAGGTCCTCGATGGCGCGCTTGGCGTCACCCTTCACGAGGGCGAGGGAGGTCTGCTGGAGGCGGGCCTCGCCGTCGGCCGGGTCCTTGGCGAGGAGATCGGCGAGGATCTTGGCGGCATCATCGGGGCGATTCTGCAGGACCGCGAGCTCGGCCAAGCTGCGCCAGGCGGGGAGGTAGTCCGGGGCCTGGCGGTTGAGGTCGGTGACGAAGGTGAGGGCCTCGGCGACGCGCTCAGTCCGGACGAGGTGGGCGGCGTAGCGGATGCGGACCTGGGAGCGCAGAGGGGCGGCGTCGGCGGCCTCCTTGAACTCCTTGTCGGCCTCGGCGCGGCGGCCGAGTTCGGCATAGAGGGAAGCCAGTTGGGCGCGGGCCTCGACCGCCTTCGGGTCGATGGCGACGGCGCGACGGAGGGAAGCGACGGCCTTCTCGCGCTCGCCGATGAACCGCTGCTGGTTGGCGGTCGCGAGTTGGAATTGGAGTGAGCCGCGGTCTTGGAAGCGCTTGAGGGCCTCGTCGGCGGCGCGCCAGTCGGCGGCGTCGCGAACGGCCTCGGTGAGGACGACGAGGGCGGCGCCGAAGTCGGGCTGGCGGCCGAGCAGGGCGCGGAGCTCCTGGCGGGCCTCGCGGACGCCGCCGAGCTGGAGGATCAGGCGGATCTGGGCGAGCTGGGCGTCGCGGTTATTGGGGGAGAGCTTGCGGACGCGGCTATAGAGGCTGAGGGCCCGGAACGTGGCGCCGCGATCCGCCCAGATCTGGGCGAGGCGCTCGTTGGCGACGAGGTCGTCGGGCGCGAGCTGAAGTACGTTCTGGTATTCCAGGCGGGCCTTCTCGAAGTCGCCCTTGCGGAAGTGTTCGGCGGCGCGGTCGAGGGTCTTCTGCCGCTTGTCTTCGGCGGAGCAACCGGCGCTCAAAGCAAGGAGCACCGGGAGGAGGAGGGTGAGGAGGATGCGGGCCATAAGGGGAGGTGAAGGCGACCGCGGAAAGCGGTGGCCGATGGGGACGAGCTTGGCGGGTGGGGCGGCGGAGCCAACGGCAAATGGCTCCGGCA
>JBILWD010000045.1:0-17013 GCA_044370095.1 Opitutaceae bacterium
CGGTCACCGCCCTCGGCTTCAATGCCGCCCCGGAGGCGGCCCAAGCCCTGGTCGACGTCGCCGCGCGCTCCACCGGGATGGTCCGCGACCACGCCCTGTGGTGGCTGCTCAACTACAAGGATTCCCGCTGGCCCACGGCCGGCGTGAACGCCGCCCTCAAGGCCCGCGGACTCTACGATCCAGAACAGGTCTCACTCTCCCCGAGTATCGTGCCCGAGCCCGCTCCGACGACCCTTCCGCCCGCCGCGGAAGTCGCCCGGCTCGCCGGCGACGCCACGCGCGGCGTCCGTTCCGCCCAGTCCTGCCTGCTCTGCCATCGGATCGGCGGCCAGGGCCACGAGTACGGTCCCGGGCTCGACGGTTTCGCGCGCGGTCAGTCCACCGAGGTCGTGATCCAGGCCATTCTCGAGCCGTCCGCGGAAATCGCCCACGGCTACGACGGAGTCGCGGTGGACCTCACCGATGGCACCCAGATCCACGGCCGCCTGCTCACCACGGGCGACCCGGTCGTGATCCAGTCGATGGGCGGGTTGACGCAGCTCGTGCCCGCCGCCCGCATCAAGGGCTCCCCGCGCAAGCCGCTCGGCCGGTCCCTGATGCTCAGCGCCGAACAACTGGGGCTCTCCGCGCAGGACGTGGCCGACATCGTCGCGTACCTGAAGACCCTGTGACCCGCGCCCCCGCCCGCCCCTTCGCCTCGCCCCCGCCCTGACCCCCGATGGCGAAGGTCTACTTTTATTACGCGGCGATGAACGCCGGGAAGAGCACGGTGCTGCTGCAGGCCGGGCACAATTACCGGGAACGGGGCCTGCGGCCGCTGCTGCTCGTGCCGGCCATCGACGACCGTGCGGGCGCCGGGCGGATCCACTCCCGTATCGGCCTCCACGCGGATGCCCGGCCGATCCAGCCGGGCGATGACCTGCTCGTAGTCATCCGCGCGGAGCACGCAGCCGGCCCGGTCGCCTGTGTGCTGGTGGACGAGGCCCAGTTCCTCTCCCCCGCGCAGGTCTGGCAACTCACCGACGTCGCGGACCACCTCGGCGTGCCGGTGCTCTGCTACGGCCTGCGCACCGACTTCCAAGGGCGGCTCTTCCCCGGCAGCGCGGCGCTGCTCGGCGTCGCCGACGACCTCACCGAGCTGAAGGCGATCTGCCACTGCGGCCGCAAGGCGACGATGAACCTCCGCGTGGACCCGGCCGGTCGGGCCGTTCGCGAGGGCGCCCAGGTGGAGATCGGCGGCAACGACCGCTACGTGGCCCTGTGCCGCCGCCACTTCAAGGAGGCCCTCGCCCCCGACCGGCCCGCCGCCTCTCGCCCCGCTCCCGTCTCGTGAAGCACTGGCTCCTCTTTCTCGGCACCTACACCCGCTCCGGCGCCAGTCAGGGGCTCTACCGGCTGCGCCTCGACGCCGCGACCGGTGCCCTTGGGCCCGCTGAGCTCGCCGCAGCCACCCCCGACCCAGGTTGGCTCGCGTGGACCCCAGACGGCACCCGCCTGCTCGCCACCCACCCGTCCCCCAGCCAGCTCCTCGTCTTCCACCACGGTCCGGTGCCCGGCGAACTTCACCCCCTCGGCTTACCCCCCGCCCCGGGAGCCGCCGCCGGCCCCAGTCACCTCGCGATCGACCCCTCCGGCCGGCTCGCGCTCGCGGCGCATTATCACGGCGGCTACCTCGCGGCCTTTCCCCTCCACTCGGACGGAACCCTCGGCCCCGAGCAGCGCCTGCCCCACGCCGGCCGCAGCGTGCACCCCACCCGCCAGGACCGCCCGCATCCCCACTCGGTGCTCTTCTCGCCGGACGGGCGCCACGCGGTCGTGGCCGACCTCGGCCTGGACCAGATCTTCACCTACGCCCTCACGCCCGCCGGCAACGCACTCCGTCCGGAGCCGGTCGCCGTCACCGCGACGCACCCCGGCGCCGGCCCCCGCCACACCCGGTTCAGCCGCGACGGCCGTTTCCTGCACGTCCTGAACGAGCTGGACAACACCGTCTCCACCTACGCCTACCGGGCGAGCGATGGGCACCTCCAGCCGTTGGGCACCGTCGCCGCCCTGCCCCCGGACTGCCCCACCCCCAGCACCGCCGCGGAAATCCGGGTCCATCCCGCCGCCCCCTTCGTCTACACCTCTAATCGCGGCCACGACAGCCTCACCGTGTTCCGCGCGGATCCGGCCACCGGGAGCCTGACGTGGGTGCAAAACCTTCCCAGCGGGGGCCGTACGCCACGCAACTTCGATCTCTCCCCGGACGCTCGCTGGCTCGTCTGCGGCCATCAGGACTCGCCGGAGCTCACCGTCTTCGCGGTTGATCCGGAGCAAGGCACCCTCACCCCGACCGGCCACTCCGCGACGGTTCCCTGTTGCGTCTGCGTCCTCTTTGTTCCGGCGCCCCTCCTATAAATCCCGCTACTGACCCAAGTAGCAGGCGCACAAAATCCCTTATCCCCCGGTCGCGGCTTGGCGTCCCGTTGACTCGGGATTTTTACGCCGACAGCGTCGCGGTTTATGGTCAGTCCGAACACTCCCGAAGCCTCGGGCGGCGCCAGCGCCTCCGCTGCCCCCCGCTCCATCAAGGACGTCGTTATCCGCCTCGCCGGCAATTCCCAGGACGGGATCCAGGCGATCGGCGGCTTTCTCGCCCGCCTCGCTGGCCGCAGCGACCAAGACGTGATGACGTATATGACCATCCCCTCGACGATCTCCGGGGGACCCTCGATCTTCCAGGTCCGGATGGGCACCGGGGACATCCTCTCGGCCGGCGACCGGGCGGATATGCTGGTCGCGTTTTACCAGCACAGCTACGACGCGCACATCGGCTCCCTGCGGCCGGGTGGCGTGCTGCTCTACGATGCGGACCACGTGAAGCCCGTCGAGGGCGACAATCGGTTCACCAACGTCGCCTGCCCGATCACCACCGGCACCATCGAGGCGGTCGGCGGCACCGCGAAGGACAAGGGCAAGAACATCTACGTCCTCGGCCTGATCGCGCGCATCTTCGACCTCGAGGTGGCGAAGCTCACCCAGCTGATCCGCGAGCGTTTCGGCGGTAAGAACGAGGACATCGTCCGCAACGCGCTGCTCGCCTTCGACGCGGGCTACGCGTGGCCGCAGAACAACCTGCGCGACCTCTTCTACCGCTTCGAGGCCATCGACCGCGCCACCGCCGTCTCGGGCCGCCCGCAGGTCACCCTCGATGGCAACTCGGCCATCGCCTACGGGTTCCTCGCCGCGGGCGTCCGACACGGTGCCGGTTACCCGATCACCCCGTGGTCGAGCATTATGGAGACCCTCCGTACCGAGTTGCCGAAGTACGGCGGCGTTTTCGTGCAGTGCGAGGATGAGATCGCCTCCATCTCCACCGCGCTCGGCTTCTCCTACACCGGTAACGTCGCCATCACCGGCAGCGCCGGCCCCGGCCTCTCGCTCAAGATGGAGGCCCTCAGCTGGGCCACGATGGCCGAGATGCCCATCGTCGTCGTCAACGTGCAGCGCGGCGGCCCCTCCACCGGGATGCCCACCAACGTCGAGCAGTCCGACCTGATGCAGGCGATCTACGGCAGCCACGGCGACACTCCGCGCGTCGTCCTGGCCCCGAAGAACGTCGAGGACTGCTTCTACCTCGCGATCGAGGCCGTCCGCATCGCCCGCACCTACTCGACCCCGGTGCTGCTGCTCACCGACCAGGCGCTCTCCTCCCGCATCGAGGCCTTCGACGAGCCCGACCTAAAGGCGCTGATGGTCCCCCCGGGGCCGGACCGCACGGAGCGGCCCGCCGATTTCAAGCCGTACCCGCTCGACCGCCAGACCCGCCACGCGCCGGCCGGCACCCGCATCGCCTCCGGGAAGTACCCGGTGGTCACGGGCCTCGAGCACGACGAGTTTGGCCACCCCACGGGCAGCCCCAAGCTGCACGCGCAGATGAACGCCAAGCGCCGCGAGAAGATTAAGGCGCTCGCCGCCACCCTCCCCGCGCCGGAACTGAGCGGCGATGCCTCCGGCGAAGCCCTCATCGTCACCTGGGGCTCGAACTACGGCCCCGCCCGCGAGGCGCTCGAGCGTATCCGCGCCGCCGGCGTCTCCGCCGGCCACCTCCACATCCGCCACGTCCACCCGCTGCCCCCCGGCCTCGAGCAGATCCTCGCCCGCTACCGCAAGGTGGTCGTAGCCGAGTTGAACGACGAAGGCGTGTACGGCTTCGGCCAGTTCGCCACCCTGCTCCGGGCCCGCTACGCGCTGCCGTCAATCGTCAGCACCTGCAAGACCGACGGCCTCACGTTCAAGGTGAGCGAGCTGGTCGCCGGCGTCGCCCGCCACCTCGGCAACGCCACCCTCGAGGGCCTGGTCAGCCAAGCCCGGCCCAGCCCGCTGGCCTCCCGCTGAACCCTCCACCCTGCCTTTCCGACCCATGTCCACCGCTGTCGCCACTCCTCCGCCCCCGGCCGGAGCCCCCCTCACCAAGAAGGTCCTCACCGCTGACCATCCCACGTGGTGCCCCGGATGCGGCGACTTCGCCGTTCTCGCCTCCTTCTATCGGGTCCTCGAGAAACTCCAGTACCCGCACGAGAAGATCGTGACGTTCGCCGGCATCGGCTGCTCGTCGCGCTTCCCCTACTTCGTCAACACCCACGGCGGGCACTTCATCCACGGCCGCGCCCTGCCCTTCGCCGCCGGCATTAGCCTCGGCGGGGATGACCTCCACGTCTTCGTATTCGGGGGCGACGGCGACGGCTTCTCCATCGGCGGCAACCACCTCACCCACACCGCCCGCAAGAACGTCCGGATCACCTACGTGATCATGGACAACTCGGTCTACGGCCTCACCAAGAAGCAGACCTCCCCCACCTCGCCCATCGGCTTCAAGTCCAAGACCGACCCCTGGGGCGCCCTCGACCAGCCGATCAACCCGATGCGCACGCTCCTTAACAGCGGCGCCACCTTCGTCGCCCGCAGCCACGCCACCCAGGTCAACCATATGACCGAGATGATGCTGCGCGCCGCCCGCCACGATGGCTTCTCGGTGGTCGAAATCCTCTCGGAGTGCGTGGAGTTCTTCGAGGGCGCCTTCGACGCCGCCATCCCCCGCAAGGGCGGCAATTGGGTGCTCATCGACGAGAAGAAAAACGACGGCTCGACCGAGGACGCCGCCCGCCACGATGTGAGCGACGAGCTGGCCGCCTTCCAGCTGGCCGGCCAGGCCTGGCCCGGGAAGTTCGGCGTGTTCTACGAGAACAGGACCCGCCGCACCAAGAATGCCCTCGAGGCCGAGCTCATCGCCAAAACCCGCGAGAAGACCAAGGGCGCCACCGACCTCGCGCTGCTCCAGGCGACCTTCGCCAAGCTCCGCTGACGCGCGGCCTCTGGCCCGCCTCAAACTTCCGACCGCGGCCCCCCGACCGCGGTCTTTTTTTTGCGCGCGCAGTCCGCCGGGTAGACCCGCGCGCCCGCCCGCAGCCTTCAACTTTGTAAGGTTCCCGCAAGGAGCCCGCAAGGGAGCTGTGGCATCGTGGCCGCACTGTTCACCACGATGAATCCTCAACCCTCCCTCGCTTTCAACCGCCGGCCGGTCCTCCGGACCGCGTGCCTCCTCGCCCTCGCGGGCGCAGCGGCCGCCGGCGCGCAATCTCTGCTCGCTGCCGCCCCCCAGGACCGCGTCGAACTCCGGCGTGACGAACGTCCGATCAACCGCACCGGCGGGGAAGCCGCGAGCTTCTCCCCCGTGGTCAAGCGCGTCGCCCCGAGCGTGGTCAAGATCACCACCGCGACCAAGGCCCGCCGCACCGCCACCAACACCGGGCTGCCACCCGGCTTCGATCACCCGCTGATGCGCCCCTTCTTCGGCCCGGGCGCCCCCCGCCTCGAGCTGCCCCCCCAGGCCGGCCTCGGTTCGGGCGTCATCCTTTCGTCAGACGGCTACATCGTGACCAATAACCACGTGATCCAAGGCGCCGACGAGGTCTCGGTGCAGATGGACGACGGGCGCGACTTCAAGGCCCGCGTCGTCGGCCGCGACCCGCAGACCGACATCGCCGTGCTCAAGGTGGACGCGAAGGACCTGCCCGCCGCCACCCTCGCCGACAGCGACCGCGTCGAGGTCGGCGACCGGGTGCTGGCGATCGGCAATCCGTTCGGCATCGGCGAGACGGTCACCACCGGCATCGTCAGCGCGCTGGGCCGCCGCGCCGGCCTCGGGCTCGAGTACGAGGACTTCGTGCAGACCGACGCCGCGATCAACCCGGGCAACTCCGGCGGCGCCCTGGTCGACATCGAAGGCCGCCTGATCGGCATCAACACCGCGATCCTCAGCCGCACCGGCGGGTTCCAGGGCGTCGGCCTCGCCGTTCCCGCCAACCTCGTCGGCCAGGTCGTCAACGGCCTCGTCGCCCACGGCAAAGTGTTGCGCGGCTACCTCGGGGTCTCCGCCCAGGACCTGACGCCCGCCCTCGCCGATACGCTGAAGCTGGAGGATCGGCGCGGCGCGCTCGTCGCCGAGGTCCGCCCGCAGAGCCCCGCGGCCAAGGCGGGCCTCCGCACCGGGGATGTGATCGTCTCGGTGAACGGGGAGCCGGTCGAGGACGCCCACCGTCTGACCTTCCGCATCGGAGCCATCGGTCCCGGCACCAAGCTCGAACTCGGCATCTTGCGCGACGGGGAGCAGAAGACGCTGCGGGCCACCGCCGCCGAGCGCCCCGCCCTCCTCGCCGCCGCCACTCCCGACGGGGCACCCGAGGCGAGCGCCGACTCGGGCGCGCTGGCGGGCGTCACCTTCGGGGACCTCGCCCCCGAGCAGCGCCGCCGGCTCAATGTCCCCGCCCGCGTCGAGGGCGCCCTCGTGACCGGCGTCGCCCCCGACTCCGCCGCCGCCAAGGCCGGCATTCGCCCGGGGGACCTCGTCCTAGAGATCAACCGCCAGCCCGTCCGCTCAGCGGAGGACGCCGCGGCGGTGATCGTTGCCGGGAGCGACGCCCGGACCCTGCTCCGCCTCTATTCCCGGGGCAACAGCCGCTACGTGGTGGTCGATGAGCGCGAGGCCGCCCAGTGAGCCCGCTCCCTTTGGTGGTTCAGGGGTGATACGCGACGACGCCCCGGCCCTGCGCGGCCGGGGCGTTTTCCGTCCCCGCGCCCGCACTTGCCTCCCCTGCCCCTCCCGAGAATCCTGCCTCCATGCGCGTGCTCGTCGTCGAGGATGATGCCAAGATCGCGTCCTTCGTGACCCGCGGCCTGAAGCAGGCGGGCTACGCGGTGGACCACGCCCCCGATGGCGATACCGCGCTCGCGCTGCTGGATTCGACGGCCTACGACGCCGCGATCGTCGATGTAATGCTGCCGCGGCTGGACGGCATCAGCCTCGTCAAGCGCGCCCGGGCCGCCCGCCGCGAGTTGCCCGTGCTGTTCCTCAGCGCCAAGGGCTCCGTCGAGGACCGCGTGCGGGGCCTGCAGGCTGGGGGCGACGACTACCTCACGAAGCCCTTCGCGTTCTCCGAACTCCTCGCGCGCGTGCAGGCGCTGATCCGCCGCGCCACCGCCGCGCCGGAGGCGACCCGGCTCAGTGCGGGCGACGTGAGCCTCGACCTTGTGACGCGCGAAGTGACCTGTGCGGGAGCGCCCGTCGACTTGCAGCCGCGGGAATTCGCCCTCCTCGCGTTCCTCCTGCGCCACGTGGGGCGGCCGGTCAGCAAGACGATGATTTTGGAGCACGTCTGGGACTACAGCTTCGACCCCCAGACGAACGTCGTGGACGTCGTGATGTCGCGGCTGCGGGCGAAGATCGACCCCGACCACCGGCGCATCGAGACGGTGCGCGGCGTGGGTTACGTGCTGCGCCCCAGCAAGGGCTAAACGATGGCCACCGGCCCCCTCCAACGTTTCCGGCGTTCGCTGGCCCTGCGGCTCGCCCTGCTCTACGCGGGCGTGTTCGCGGTGGGCTCCGCCCTGCTCTTCGGCTTCCTGTATTGGACCCTCACGGAGGCGCTCAACCACCGGGAGCAGGCCACCGTGGAGCGCCGCGCCACCGAGCTCGCGGAACTCTACGCCCGCGGCGGTCCCGCCCTGCTCCGCGCGCGCCTCGACCGGGACGCCGCCGGCGGCGGTCGCGCCTTCTTCGTGCGAGTCCTGCGCCCGGATAATTCCCTCGTCCTGGTCTCGGTGCCGCCCGACTGGGTCGAAACGCAGGTGGAACGGCTCCCCTTTCCGGGCCTGATCGTCACCCGCCCGACTTACACCGTGCGCATCCCGCAGGACGCCCTGCGCGACTACGCCATCGCCGGCGTGACGCTACCCGACCGCAACTTCCTGCAGGCGGGCATCCTGATAGAGAGCCAGACGGTGCTGTTCGCCCCGCTGCGCCGCGCCTTCGCCCTCGCCGGCGGCGGCGCCCTGCTCCTGTCGTTCCTGCTGGGCATGCTTGTGGCGTGGCGGGCGACGGGCCCGCTCCGCGCCGTGGCGGAGACCGCCGGCCGGATCCTCGCGACCGGCGACCTTGCCGCCCGCGTGCCGGGTGACGCCGGCCGCGGCGAACTGGCCGCGCTCGTGCGGCAGTTGAACACCCTCCTCGAGCGCAACGCGCTCCACGTCCGCGGGCTGAGTGAGATGCTCGATAACCTCGCCCACGATCTCCGCACGCCCCTGACCCGGCTCCGCGGCGCGGCGGAACTGGCCCTGCAGGATGGCGGTGATCCCGCGGAGGCCCGCGCGGCGCTCGCCAGTTGCATCGAGGAGACCGACCGGTTGCTCCACCTGGTCGAGGTGCTGCTGGATGTTTCCGCCGCCGAGGCCGGCGTTTTGCGGCTCCACCGGGAAACTATCGACCTCGGCGAATTGGTGTATCGCGCCGTCGACCTTTACCGGGAGGTGGCCGAGGAACGGCGTATCCGCGTGCGGATCGAGCAGGCCGTACCCGTGCCGGCGCGGGTGGATGCGGTGCGTCTGGGGCAGGCGGTGAACAATCTCCTCGATAACGCCCTCAAGTACACCCCCGAGGGCGGCAATGTGGTCCTGGCAGTGCGGCCCGCGCCGGAGGGCACAGAGTTGGAGGTCAGGGACGATGGTCCCGGCATCCCCGACGCGGAGCGGGAAGCGGTGTTCCGCCGCCTGTACCGTTCCGACGCCAGCCGCTCCCAACGAGGCCTGGGACTGGGCCTGAGCATGGTGAAGGCCATTGTAGAGGCTCATGGCGGTACCGTCCGGGCCACCGCGGCTCCGGAAGGCGGGGCCTGCCTGCGCGTGCACCTGCCCGCGACTGTCACGCCCTGCAAAGGCGCGGATACTGGCGGCACCACCTAGGCTTCGCCGGCGTTCCCGAGGATTGCATATCGCCAGCCTTTGCTGATGGCTCTTCCCCGGACATGGACACCGCTTCTACCAAATCACGCCAACCGTGGCCGATCTGGCTGCTGGTGTTGGCGTGGATTTGTGCCAATTGCCCAGGACATGTCATCTACTCCGGCCTCACGTGGTTGGATCATGCGCGGACCTTCTCGCACCACAACCGATTGAAGCTCGAAGTGGCCAGCCTGCTGACCCGGACCGAAATCCCCGCGTTGCCGGAGCACGTCGCTCCGGCGATCCCGACCGACCGGAAACCGCCGGCTCCCACGGTGGAGTCGGCACGGCGCGTGGAGTTGGCCTTCGAACCCGAACTCCGGGTCGCTCCGGCCGCGATGGGAATCTTTCGCTGGCGGCCGGAGCCGCAGGCACCGCTCGTCTCCATCGCGTTTCCACCGCCGCACGACCCGCCGCGGTCCGCGCGGAGCTGACCCCTTCGATTTCCCGACTCGCCTGAGCGGGAGTCGCATCTCCGTGCCCCTGAGGGGTGCGGGCCTCGATTCGTTTCCCGAAGGCGCCACGGGCGCCGTTCACCTGCGGTCATTCCCATCCCCGTCATGTCCTTTTCCCATCGCTCCAGCCTCCTTCCCCTTTGCGCCGCGGCCGCCGCCTCGACGGTTTTTGCCCAATCGAACCGGCCCCCGCCCGCCGCGCCAGTACCGCTCGAAGAAATGGTCGTCACCGCGACCCGCACCGCCGTCCCGGCCCTCGACGCCCCGGCCGCCATCCGACTCATCGACGCCGCCGCGATCGAACAGCGCAACGTCCTCCGGCTGGGCGATGCCATCGGCGATACCCCCGGACTCTACGTGCGGGGCAGCGCCTTCGGTTCCACCACCCCGGGATCGGGGCTCGGCGGCATCACGCTGCGGGGCATCTCCAACAGCCGCACCCTCGTGCTCGTCGACGGCCAGCCCCTCAACAGCGCATACTCCAACGCCGTGAATTGGTCTTCGATCGCCATGGACGACGTGGCTCGCGTCGAAGTCGTGCCGGGACCGTTTTCCTCGCTCTATGGCGGCAACGCCATGGGCGGGGTCATCCAGGTGGTTTCCCGCCCGGCGGAACGGCGCGAGTTTTCGGCCCGGCTCAACGTAGGCTCCGGGGCCGGCGACCAGCGGGGTGCCAGCTTCGTCTACCGCGATGCCCCCGCCCGCGGCTTCAGCCTCGCGCTCGGCGCCGGCTATCGCGAACACGACAGCTACATCGGGGACTACGTGATCAAGACGCCGACCTCCGGCGCCGGCACGGGCTCGATCCTGGTCTCGGGCGCTCAGCCCACGCGCTCACCGGCCGGGATCGCCTCCTATAACATCGGCGACAAGGGCAAGCGCCCGTGGCAGCAGGAAAATGCCTTTGTCCGCTTCCAGTTCGAGCTCCGGCCGGAAGCCAAACTCGCTTTCGGCTACAACCACGACCGCTTCGACACGGCCTACACCCCGTTCACGAGCTACCTGAAGAATGCGGCCGGCCAACCGGTCGCCGCCGGCACCGTCACGTTCAGCGATCCCGCCCCGCTGCGCTTCAACGTCGCCGAAACCGATTATCTCGTGCTGCAACCCTCGGCGGAAGGCACGCGTCGCGCGTGGGCCAGCTACGAGCAACCGGTCGCGGATCGCGTCACGCTGCGGCTCACGGCGGGCCACGAACACTTCGGCACCTTCTTCGTTGCGCCGCGCTCCGGCGTCGCAACCTATTCGTCCGGCCCGGGCACCTTGTCGGACTCGCCGGCTACCCGCGCCGAACTCGAGGCGCAGGTGACCGCCTCGCTCGGTTCCCGCCAGCAGTTGGTCGGCGGCATCGCGTGGCAGCGCAACGATCTGCATCGGGAAAACCACGACCTCGTGAACTGGCGCACGCCGAACTCGAAGGCCACGGAATACTACGACTCCACCGGCACGACCCGGACCTGGGCGGCGTACCTCCAGGATCGCATCGCGCTGACGCCGCAGCTTGCCCTCTACGCCGGTGCCCGCGCGACGCGCTGGGAAACCCGCGGCCGCGCCACGCAGACCCCCACCCCCGATCAACCCGCACTGGTCGCATTCACTCGCGCCTACCCGCCGCGTTCATTCTCGCAATTCGATCCCAAGGCCTCGCTCGTCTGGCGCGTCCGACCCGCTTTCACCTTGCGCGCTTCCGCGGGCACCGCCTTCCGCACTCCGACGCTGCTGGAACTCTACGTGCCCGCCTACGTCGTGAAGACCGGCCCGGCGGGCGTGCGCGTGACCGATGCTGATCCGAACCTCAAGCCGGAGAAGATGCGTTCGGTCGAGCTGGGTGCCGATTATGCGCTCCGCGCCGGCACCCGCCTCATGCTCACCGGTTACCAGACCGATCTCCGCGACCTTATTTACCAGAAGACGGTGATCGCGGGCACGGCGAACGATCTCAATCGCACGGTCAACGTCGGCGCCGCCCGCATCCGCGGGCTGGAGTCGAGCGTGCGTCAGCCGCTCGGCGAGCGCTGGGTGCTCTCGGGCTCGGTTGGCTACACCGACACCGAAATCCAGCGGAATGAGATCTCGCCGGCCACCGTCGGGCGGCGACTCGGCGATGTGCCGCTCCTCACGGCCACCGCCGGACTGAACTGGTCGTGGCAACGCTACTCGCTCGATTCCCATGTGCGCTACACGTCCCACGTCTACACCCGGAGCGACGAATTGAACGCCAACGTCGTCAACGGCGTCTTCGGCGCCTACGATGCCTACGCGGTCGTCAACCTGAAGGCGGGGGCCGCGCTCACCCGGTCGCTCCGCGTCAGCCTCGCCGTCGACAACCTGCTCAATCGCACCTACTACGCCTTCTACCGCCAGCCGGGCCGGACGTGGCTGCTGGACTTCACCACCCAATTCTGAGCCATGCCGACCCTCGATCACCTCCGCGAATTCCTTCACCATGCCGCCAGCCTACTCGTCTGGCCCGTGTTGCTCAGCCTGCTCGGCCTCGCGGCGGCGATGCTGGTCGCCGTCGGCGCCTTCGCCCGCGAAGGGTGGGCGCGTCGATCGGGCCGCAAGCCCGCCCTCGCCCGGGCGAAGGCGCGGCTTGACGCCGTCGCCGCTGCAGCCGACGGCGAACCCCTCGACCTTCGCCTGGAGGAGGTCCTGCAGGCCATCGAACGCGAGCGCTGGCGCCCGCTCGGGCGCCTGCGTCTCGCCGTGCGCGTCGGACCGTCGCTCGGATTGATGGGCACGCTGATCCCGATGGCGGACGCCCTGCAGGGCCTTGCGGAGGGCAATCTGCCGGCGCTCGCCTCCAACATGGTGACGGCGTTCGCCGCGACGGTGATCGGACTCACCGTCAGCGTCGCCGCCTACCTGCTCGCGGCAGCGCGGGAAACGTGGGTGCGGGCCGACACGCAGGAACTCGCGTTTCACGCCGAGCGCCACCTGCACCGGGCCAAGGAGGCCACCCGATGAGGTTCGTTCACCGCCACCGCCTGGCGCCCCACGGCACCGCCCCCGGCGAGGACGAGGACCCGCTCGCCGGCATCGCCAACCTGTTCGACGTGAGCGTCGCCTTCATCGTCGCCCTGCTGATCGCGCTCTTCGCGCTATTTTCCTCGGGCGCCCTGCTCGACCCAAACGCCAAGGTCACGCTCGTGAAGCAGACCGAAAACGGCGAGATGGAACTCATCACGAAGGAAGGCGCGCAGATCAAGGTGCAGAAGGTGACCGACCAGACGCTCTCCGGCAAAGGCACCCGGCTCGGCACCGCCTATCGGCTCGCCAACGGCCAGGTGGTCTATGTCCCGGACGACACCCCCGCGCGTTAGTCCGCCATGAAGCGCGTTCGCCTCCTGCTCAGCTGGCTGCTCTGCTCCGTGGGTCTGCCCGCCGCGGACCCGCCCCTGAAGATTGCGCTGCTCTGCGGCGACGCCCAATCCGCCGCCGCGCTCGGCGCCGTCGCCGAGTTGCAACGCGATCCAGCCCTGAAGCACGTGACCGTGCGCGCGTACCCGCAGCCGGATGTCGGCGACGACGACCGACGCTTCGTCCGCGAGAGCGACATCGTCCTGTGCTACACGCGCTACGGCGCCCTGATCCGCAGCCTTGCCGAGGAACTCCGCACCTGCGGCGCGCGGGGCGGCTGGGTGGCCGGGATCGGCGGGGCCTTGGACGCGGAGTTTTCCGACCTCGGGATCAGGCGCGACGCGGAGCTCGCGGAGTATTTCACCGCCGGCGGGCAGGCCAATCTCGTCCAGCTGCTGCGCGCCGCCCTGGCCCGGAAGCTTCGGCCCGGGCTGTCGTTCGCACCTCCCGCCCCGGTGCCGGAAATGGGATACTTCGAGCCCCGCTCCGGTCGAACCTTCACCGACTTTGGCGCCTACGCCGCCGCCTATCGCGCCGGGCGAACCGAGTCCACGTCGGGTCCGTGGATCGGCGTCTACTTTTCGCGGGACAACGCGACGTCGGGCCAGACCGAACTGCTGTCGGCCCTCGGGACCGCGCTGGAGGCGCGCGGCTTCGGGGCCGCGTTTGCCTTCGGCTACCCGCCGGACGTCGCCGTGCCCGCGCTTTTCCTCGACGGCGAAGGACGGCGACGCATTGAGGCGCTCGTCGCGCTGACGATGAAAATCGGCAATGTGCCCGCCAAGCTCGGTCCCATCCTCGAAAAGCTCGATGTGCCGATCCTCAATGCGGTCGCGCTCAACACGCAGAGCCGGCGCGACTGGGAGAATTCGGCGGTTGGCCTCGATGCGCTGGAACGCTCGTGGCAACTGGGCGGCGCCGAGTTAGCCGGCGCCATCGCGCCCACGGTGGTCGCCTCGAAGGAGAAGCTCGTCGATGCCGCCACCGGTCAGGCCTTTATCGCGACGATGCCGATTCCCGAGCGGATCGAACGGCTCGTGGACCGCGTGCAGGCCTGGGTGAAGCTTCGGACCACCCCGGCGCGCGCGAAGCGCGTGGCCGTCCTCTACTACAACTATCCGCCGGGCCGCGAAAGTATCGGCGCTTCCTACCTGAATGTGCTGCCGGCCTCCCTGCAGGTGATTCTGCAGCGGCTGCGGACTGACGGTTTCGATCCCACCGGTGCCCCGGAAACGGCGGACCAGCTTTTCAGCCTGATTCGGACCCTCGGGAGCAATCCGGCTCCCGGGCCGGAAGCGGCGGCCGCGCTGGACCGCCTGGCTCGCTCCGGACACGTGCCGTTGCTCGCGGTCGCCGACTACCGGACCTGGTTCGATCGGCTCCCAGAGTCGCTCCGGCGCAGCCTCCTCGCCAAATGGGGCGAACCCGAGGCCAGCTCCGTGATGGTCTGGCGCGACGACCAGCAGCGACCGTTCTTCGTGTTTCCCGGATTGCGCTGGGGGAATGTCCTTTTCGCCGCGCAGCCCACGCGCGGCTGGGACCAGGACCCCTCCGCCGTCTATCACGACGTGACACTGCCGCCGCACCACCAGTATGTCGCCTTCTACCTCTGGCTGCAGCGGGAGTTCCGCGCCGATGCGATGGTCCATGTCGGCACACACGCGACGCACGAATGGCTGCCCGGCAAGGAAGTAGGGCTCGGCGCCGGCGACCCCGGCGAAGTCATCGTCGGCGCAGTGCCGCAGCTTTACCCCTACATCGTCGACGACATCGGGGAAGGCCTGCAGGCCAAGCGGCGCGGGATGGCTGCGATCATCACGCACCTGCCGCCGCCCTTCGACCGCGCCACCTTGAATCCTCAGCTGCGGGAAATCTCCGGGCTCATCGGCGACCTGCATCTGGCGCAGGAACGCGGCTCGGCCGCCGTCGCCGAACAACTGCGGGATCTCACCGCACGCTGCGCGCAGCTCGGTCTCCTCACCGATCTCTCCCTCACCCTCCCGGAGGGGGCAGTGCTCAACGCGGAGCAAATCGAGGAGGTGGAACACCACCTCAAACGGATCGGTGAAAAGCTGACGCCGTTTGGGCTGCACACCCTTGGCGTTTCGCCGGACGTCGCGCGGCAGGCGGTGACCGCGGAAGCGCTGCTCGATCTCGAACCGGGCCTGTCCGACCGCGAGCGGGAGCGGCGCAAGGCCGAACTGCTGGCCGCGTTGGCGCGCTCCGGTCCCGCCGAGATTGAGGCCCTCTCCGCCGGCTTGGCCGGCCGCTACATCCCCGCCGGCCTCGGCAACGACCCGGTGCGCAATCCCGACGCGTTGCCCACCGGGAAGAATTTCTACGGCTTCGATCCCTCGCGCCTGCCCACGCCGGCGACCTACGCCGCGGGCACGCGGCTCGCCGCCGAGCTGGTCGCCGGTTACCGCCAGCGGCATCGCGGGGAGTTTCCGGATCGCCTCGTCTTCAATCTCTGGGGCACCGAGACGAGCCGCCACGAGGGCGCGATGGAATCGCAGATCCTCGCGCTGATGGGGGTGCGGCCCAAGTGGGATGCGCGCGGCCGGGTGCAGGGCGTCGAATTGATCGAGCGCGCGGAGCTCGGGCGACCCCGTGTCGACGTGACCATCGTCCCCTCGGGACTCTACCGGGACCTGTTTCCGGGCCTCCTGCGCCTACTCGACCAGGCCGTGGACGTCGTGAAGACCGCCGCCGAGGCAGACAACCCGCTGCGCCGGAACATGGCGAGCGCCCGCGCCACGTTGCTCGCCCGCGGAATCCCCGCTGAGCAAGCGGAGCGGCTGGCGGCGGTGCGGATGTTCAGTGTGCCGTCCGGCGCCTACGGCACCGGCCTGGATCACGTGATTCAGAAGGAAGGCTCCTGGGACAACGAACAGCAGGTGGCCGACGTTTTTTTCAAACGGATGAGCCACCTGTTCGGCCAGGGTTTCTGGGGCGATCAACCCGGAGCCAACGGCACCGATCCGGTGCTGGCAGCCGATGTCCTGCGTCTCGCGTTTTCCGGCGCGAAAGGCGTGGTACATAGCCGCTCTTCCAATGTCTACGGGGCGATCGATAGCGACGACTTCTACCAATATCTCGGGGGCACGGCGCTCGCCGTGCGCCGGGTCAACGGCGCAGGGGCCGAGACGCTGATTACCGATCTCAGCAACCCCAGGGCGGGTGAGACGGTGACGGCGCAGCGCTACCTCGGCCGCGAATTGCGCGCCCGTTACCTGAATCCCAAGTGGATCGAGGCGATGCTGAAGGAGGGCTACTCGGGCGCACGCATGGTCCGGCAGGTGACCGACAATCTGTGGGGCTGGCAGGTGACCGTGCCCGAGGCAGTGGACGCCGCGAAGTGGCAGGAGATGTTCGAGACCTACGTGCAGGATCGAAACCGCCTCGGCATCGTGGAGAAGTTCAAGGCGGCGGAAAACCTCGCGGCCTACCGCGCCATCGTCGAACGCATGATGGCGGTGACCGCCAAGGGATATTGGACCCCGGCACCCGCCACCCTCGCGCAACTCCGGCAGACGCTCGCGGAGCTCGCCCCGGCCGTCGCGGCGGAGGACGCCGCGATCAAGGCTCGCGCCGAACAGGCGACGCAGCGGCCGACCGTGGCCCCGGCGGCGCCCGAGCCCGGCGGCGATCCCGTGGTGCGGGGCCGCGTGCTGGAGGAGAGGCGATTGACGGGATCGGCCCGGACGGCCGCCAAGGCCGGGGCGGATCGTGTCACGCTGCCCGCCGTGACCGCCGGTGGCGTTCTGCTCTTTCTCGTGGGTTGGTGCTGGCACTGGCGGCAGGAGCAAAGGGGGACGGGCGAACTGAAGTGGACCCGTCGGTTGCAGCGCGAACCGGGTAAATGAAGTCATTGGAGACC
>JBILWD010000241.1:0-5788 GCA_044370095.1 Opitutaceae bacterium
GTGGCGCGCCACTCGGGCCGGACGATCTGGCAGAGGATCGGCATATTATTGCAGTCGAAGAACCCCCAGCCGAGGCCGAACACCGCGAGCCCGATGACCGCCATCGTGAGCGTCCCGGCGTTGCCGACGCTGAAGAGCGCGGGCAGGAACAGCACCATCCCGATCGCACTGGTGAAGATCCGGCCGCGGTTGGAGGTGCGCATCCAGCGGTCCGCCAAGGTGCCGCCAAGGATGGCGCCGACGAGCGAGGCGATCTGAACGTAGAGGATGGCGCTGACGCCGGCCTTGCCCTGGCCGAGGGAGAACTTCTCGCGGAGGATCTCCGGCATCCAGTCGCGCACCACCCACCCGGCGATCGCGGGCAGCGTGAAGTACAGGATCAGGAGAAGGAAATTGCGGTTGGTCAGCAGCCCGCGGAACACTTCGCCGGCCGCGAGCGGGGCGGCCGGCGGACCGGCGGGGAGTTCCGCGGAGCGGCTCCGGTCCGGATCCTTCAGCATCGCCATCAGGGGCAGCGCGTAGGCTACCCCGATCATCCCGCAGGTGGAAAACATCCAGCGCCAGCCGAGGTCCGGGTCCTCCGCGGCGTAGCCCGCGAAGCCGCCGAGGATCTGGCCGATGTAGATGCCGGTCTGGTGGAACCCGACCGCGCGCGAGCGGGTGAGGCCCTGGTGGTACTCCGCGATCAGCGCGAGGGCGCACGGGATGTAGAAGGCCTCGCTGATGCCCATCAGAGCGCGCGCGGCAACCAGTTCATTGAAGGTCGTGACGTGGCCCGTCCACCAGGTGACCGCCGACCACGCCCCGAGACTGAGCACGATCACCCAGCGTTTGCTGAAGCGGTCCGCGATGAAGCCGCCAAAGGGGCTGAGCACCGCGTAGGTCCACTTAAAGCAGCCGAGGACGAAGCCCCAGTCGGCCTTGTTGGCGATGCTCGGAATGTCGGCGACCATCGACGCCTTCATCGTGGCGAGCATCTGCCGGTCGAGGTAGTTGAGAAGCGCGACGGGAAACAGGAGCGCGACCACGAACCAGGCGTAGCGCGCGGCGTTGGCGGGGGTGAGCATAGGGCGGAGGCTGGGGTGCGCCGCCGGCCCGGCGCGAGGCCGGAGCGGCGGTCTGAAGGGGGAACCGGGTCAGCGGGCGGCGCGCGGGTTGCGCAGCTGGTAAAAGAAACCGTCTTCCGCCCCGATCAGGAGGTCCGGGATCCCGTCTCGGTCCCAATCCCCGACGGTCGGCTTAGTCGCGTGCCCGGCGAGCACGTGCGGGCTGACGGGCCCCTCGTCGCGGAAGCGCCAGCGGCCGGCGGCATCGCGGCCGAGCCCGCGCAGGAAATTCACGTTAGGATTGCTGTTCACGAGCAGGTCCGGGGTGCCGTCGCCATCCCAGTCGGCCACGCAGAACGTGCGGCGGCCGCCGCGGCCATTCACGCCGTCATTGAGCCGGAGCAGGCCAGACTCGCGGTTCTGCGGCTGGCCGTTGCTGTTGTAGACGCTCACGCCCTCACCCCAGAAGACGCGCTGCGCGGCGCCCAGCTCGAGCGTGCCGTCGGCCGCGCGGCGGCGCGGGAACAGCGCGAGGTAGCCCTCGTGGTCGGACATCACGAGGTCCATCAGCCCGTCCCCGTTCCAGTCGACCATCTGCGGCGTGGTGCGCCACTGGGTGACGAATTCGCGTCCCTGCGGGTCCCACCAGTTCCATGCGGGCTTGGGTGACTTGGTGCCCGGGGCGACCTCGACGGGTTGAGCGGCGGCGAGGCGCGGGGCGGTGCGCGTGCCCACATTCTTGTACCACACGACCTTGCCCCAGATGCCGTTGGTCATCAGGTCGGGCAACCCGTCGCCGTCCCAGTCGGCGACGCTGAGGATGGAGTAGCCCCACTTGGCCTCGGCGGGACCTTGGATGGAGCCATTGGGGCCGGCCAGCTCGCGGATCAGACGGCCGCCAGCGGTGAGGTAGCGGGGCGCGGCCCAGCGAATCGGGGTGCCGCCGAGATTCTCGATGAAGCCAACGTACCCGGCGGTGTTGCCGCTGATGAGGTCCTCGTCGCCGTCGCCGTCCCAGTCGAAGGCGTAGGGCGTGGAGAGGGCGCCGAACTTCACCTCGGCGGCGAACTGTCGGAAGTAGCGCGGGGGCAGGAACTGGGGCAGTCCGCCGCTGATGCGCCCGGTGTGCTCGAGGAAGGCGACCCGGCCGTCCTCATCACCCACCACGAGGTCGAGGTCGCCATCGCCGTCGAAATCGACGGCGGTGGGCGTGATCATACAGAGGTCCATCACGAGGGGCACCCCGCCGAGAGCGAGGGGGCGTCCGGCGGCGTAATCGGGCCGGGTGCGGGTGCCCGTGTTCTCGTAGTACGTGAAGCTGTCGCGGAACTCGCCGCACAGCAGGTCGAGGTCGCCGTCGCCGTCGAAGTCACCCCACATCGGCGAGGGCATCCCGAACGGGTCCACCGGCCGGCCGCCGGCCTGCACGCGCACGGGCTCGGCGTAGACCGGACTCGCGGTGGTGCCGGTGTTGCGCATCAGGTAGACGTACCCGTGGAGCGGACCGCGGGTCCAGTCGCCGAAGCGGTTGAAGGCCGCATCCCAGCCATAGTCGCCCCAGAAATCGATGCCCACCGTGAGATCGAGCGCGCCGTCCCCGTCGTAATCGACCAGCTTCCACTGGTTCTGCCGGATGTTGCCCGGCTCGGTGAGGATGCGCTCGGGCGCGCCCAGCTTCGTGGGGCGGTCGAAGTGGGACTGGAGGAAGTCTGGGTACACGTTGCCGCGGTAGGCGAAGATGTCCCCCTGCTTCACCGAGGCGGTGGCGGTGACCACGGGCTGGCCAGTCACGTAGGAGATGCCGGCCGAGGGGGCGGATTTGCCGAGAAGCCGGGCGGGACGGAAGATCGGCAGGTTCAGCTGCGGGTCGACGTCGCCGCTATTCTCGAAGTACCAGGTGCCGTTGAACGGCTTATCCGTGCAGACCACCACGAGGTCCATCCGGCCGTCGCGGTTGTAGTCGATCGGCAGCGGCCACGCCCAGAGGCCCACCCCAAGGTCGGCGAGGAGCCCGGGGTTCTGATGGGCAAGGCGCGGCATCGCGGTGGCGGCGGGCGTGGCGGGAGCCGGCGCGGACGCGGCGCAGACGGCGGGGGCGAGCGCGAGGAGCGCGGTGAGGACGCCGGCGGAGCGGGCGAGGTTCATAGGGATCAGAAGCGGCCGCTAAGGCCGAAGGTGAGGGTCGGGGCGTTGACGATGCGGCGCTGCACCCGGTCCGGCGAGCCGAGGTAGGTCTCCTGCAGCGTGTTGGTCAGGTTGGCCACGTCGCAGAACAGGGTCGCGTCGGGCCGGAGCTGGAAGGAGACGCCCGCGTTGAGGAGCGTGCGCGCCCGGCGGTAGATGTTGCGGTGCGCGAGGGCGCTGGGGGTGACAAGGTAGTCGCCGGTGTGGTTCAGGAGGAGGTTGGCGCGGAACCGCCCGAGCGTGTACGTGAGCCCGGCGTTGCCGGTGCGCGGAATGAAGTTCTGGACCTCCTTATTGGAACGCTGCGCGGCGCCGCCGAAGTTACCCGCGGTTTCGAGCAGGGTAAGGTTAGCCGAAACCGCGAAGCCCCGCAGCCAGCCGGGTAGAAAGGTGAGCTGCTGGCGGTAATCCAGCTCCCAGCCGGAGACCTCGGCCGTGCCGGCGTTGGTGGAACTGAGCAGCTGGAAGCCCGCGTAGCTGCCGTCGAAACCGTTGTCGGGTCCGGCGCCCACCGTGCCGATGGCGGCCGTGACGATGTAGTCGCGGATGTCCTTGCGGAAGTAGCCGACCGAGAGCACGCCGGCGGGCGGGAAGTAGTACTGGAGCGAGACATCGACGTTGCGCGCGTACTGCGGGCCGAGCGCCGGGTTGGAGATGGTGACCGTCTGGGCCGTCGCGTTGTCGGTGATCGACGCAGAGGGCACGAGGCTGGTGACGGGCGGGCGGCCGAACGAGGTGGACCAGCTGGCCTGCGCGCGGAGGTTAGGCGTGAACGCGTAGGTGAGGTGCACGCTGGGGAACGAGCGCGTGTAGGCGCCGGAGTTGGTAACGGGGTGGTTCCAGTCCGCCCGCGCGCGCGCGACCGGGTCCGGGATCTGCGCGGCGGTGGCGGGGCGGACGCGCACGTAGCCGAAGCCGGAGACGTCGGTCCGCTCCGTGCGCACGCCGCCGAGGATGCCGAGGGCGCCGAGGCGGGCCTGACCCTGGACGTAGCCGGCGGCGATCTCCTCGGTGGCGCGGCGGGTGGTGCTGAAGGCGTCGCTGGTGCGGAAGTAGAGGTCCTCGGCCCAGAGGGCGGGGTTGCCGATATTTTCGTAGGCGGCGTGGGGGTCGACGAAGGGCAGGCGACGACCGTCGGCGGAGCGGAAGGCGTAGACGTCGGGGAACGTGGCGGTCATCGCGGGGGCGGAGGCTTGGTAGGCCCACTGCCGGCGGCGGCCGACCTCGCCCATCTTCTGGTGGCGGAAGAAGGCGCCCGTCTTGACCGTGGCGGGGACGGCGGCGGGGAGGCGGTAGGCAGCGTTGAGGCGCGCGTTGAGGACGTCGACGTCCCGGTCGTCGTTGCGGGTGGTGAGCGCCACGGCCGTGCGGTAGCTGGCGATGTCGAAGAGGCTGGGGCCGGCGGTCTGGGTGAGGACGGGGTTGGCGCGGTCGGCGGTGTCGACGACCCAGCCGACGTTTGCGGCGCGCATCACGAGGTTGCCGCCGGGCTCGTGGGCGAGGTTGTTATGCGTCCGGCTGTAGCTGGCGTCGTAGTCGAGCGTCAGGCGGTCGAGCGTGTGCTCGGCGGCGCCGCTGACGAGGCGCGTACGGTTGATGAACCGGCGCAGGAAGATGTTGAGCTCGAAGTTGGAGCCGGCGACGGCGCGCACCTCGGTGCGGGAGTCGGTGTAGCCGGGGACGATCGCGCCGGTGCCGGTGAGCGCGCCATTGGCGAGGGTGGCGACCGTCTGGTTGGAGAAGGCGCGCGTGGTGTAGAGGCGGTCCGTCTTCTCGAAGGCGTCGTTGTAGATCGTGTTCAACGTGAACCGGGTGCGGTCCGAGAGGCGGTACTCCACCTTGGCGTTGAGGCTCTGCTGCGTGCGGTTGTTGTACTGGTTCTGGGTCCGGAAGTCCCAGAGGAAGACCGGCCCGGCGGCGCTGTTCTGGTAGTCGAACTGCCGCGAGGTCGGGCCGTTCGCGTTCTCGCTGTAGAAGAGATTCAGCGCCACGCCCAGGTTGCGCTCGCCGCCGGCCACACTGAACACTTCCTGGTAGGCGACGTTAGTGAGCGGGTGAATCGGGTGGTCGCGGCGGGGCTGGATGTGGTCGAAGAACGGGGCCGCCCAGCGCGCGCCGAAGCTGTACGAGAGCCGGCGCCGCTCCTTCATCCCGAGCGTCGAGCGGGTCTTCAGGTTGACCGTGCCGCCCAGCGAGTCCGCAGTCTGGTCTGGGGTGTGGCCCTTGATCACCTCGAGTTGCTCGAACATCGCGCCCGTGAGGCTGTGGGTCTGGAACTGCCGGTTGAAGCCGCCGACGTTGGACATCAGGTTCCCGTCAACGTTGACGCGGTTGAGCGTCGAAGCGGCGCCCCGGATGAAGACGCCCGTGACGTTGCCCTCGTCGTCGAACTGCGAGGCCACGCCGGGGAGACGGACGGCAAGCTCGCCCGCGCTCATATTCGGGAGGTTCCCGTAGGCGTCGAGGGCCGCGACGTTCTTGAGGTTGTCGGCGTTGCGCTGGGCGGTGAGGGCCAGCGCGTTGCCCTCGCGCTCGCCGGTGACCCGGAACTCGCCGAG
>JBILWD010000046.1:0-17011 GCA_044370095.1 Opitutaceae bacterium
GCGCTTCCATCAGGGCCCGCTCGATCGGCCCGCCCGGCACCACCCGGGTGATCAGGAAGACGATCAGCGTGATGCCCAGGAGGGTCGGGGGAATCAGCAGGAAGCGGCGGAGAAAGTAGTCCCGCATTGGGGGCGAGTGAGCCGGAGGAGCAGGACGCAACCGCGGCCCGTCCGCAAGCGTTACCGGCGCGTGCGGACCGGGGTTGAATCCGCGCCGTGAACCCGCACGGTGGCGGCGTGTTCGCGCGCGCGCTCCTCCTGCTGCTCCTCGCCGCCCCCCTGTTCGCCGCCGCCGTGCCCGCGGGGCCGCGGTCGGGCCGCTGGGCCCACGAGGAGGTCAAGGGCGCCGCCCCCGACCCGCAGGTCACCTGGGGCCGCCTCGACAACGGGTTCCGCTACGCCCTGCGGCCCCACACTGGGGCGCCGGGCCGGGTGACGCTCCAGTGGGTGGTGTTGGCGGGCTCGCTGGACGAAGGGCCGGACGAGCGCGGGCTGGCCCACTTCACGGAGCACTTGGCGTTTGGCGGCACGCGACGTTTCCCTCCGGGCGCGATGCTGCGCCTCTTCCAGCGCCTCGGCCTCGAGTACGGCAGCGACATCAACGCGGAGACCGCCTTCGGGCACACCGCCTACCGGCTGGAGTTCCGCCGCGCCGACCCCGCGCTGCTCCGGGAGGGGCTCCGGCTCTTCCGCGACTTCGCCGATGGGATCACGTTCGCGCCCGAAGTCATCGAGCGCGAGCGCCGCATCGTGCGCGCCGAGCTCCGCGGCCGCGCCAGCCTCGCCGGCCTGCGCCAGGAGGCCTCCCTCCCGTTGGTCTTCCGCGGGCTGGCCTTCCCGGAACGCTCCCCCGGCGGCGGCGACGAGCAGGTGGCCCGCTTGCGCCGCGAGCAGTTCCTCGACTTCCACGCCCGCCAGTACCGGTCCGACCTGATGGTCCTCGTGGCGGCCGGCGACTTCGACCCCGCCGCCCTCGCCACGGTCCTCCGCGAGGAATTCGGCGACCTGCCCGCGCCCGCCCGGCCCGTGCCGCCCCGGCCTGAGGGCCGCCTCGACGCCCGCGCCCTCCGCGCCGGCCTGTTCCCGGTCCCCGGCCTCGGCTCCATCCAGATCGAGGCCGCGTGCGTCGCGCCGCCGCCCCCGGCCGACCCCCGCGCCGCCGCGACGGAGCGCCAGCGCCGCGCGTTCGTCCTCGAGCTGCTTGGCGCCCGCCTCCGCCGTGAGGTGCCCGGCGGCGATGCCGGCTACGACGAGGTCCTGGGCCACGGCGTCTCCTCCGCGGCCGTCTCCGTCCCCGCCGAGGGCTGGAAGGACGGGCTCGCGGCCCTCGACCGGCTGGTGCGGCTGACGCTGGAGCGGGGGTTCGATGCCGGGGAAGTCGAGGCCCTGCGCCGGCGCCACCAGCGGGCCGCGGCGCTCGCCGGGGAACAACTGGCCGCGGCCGACCCCGCGCTGTTCGCCGCCGGCTTGGTCGACTCGATCGCGGAGCACCGCGTCTTCGTGGGCGTGGAGGAAGAGGAGCGCCTGCGGCGCGAATGGCTGGAGAAGTTCACCGCGGCGGAGGCCCTGCGCGTGCTCCGCTCGCTCTGGCGCCCCGACGAGCTCGCGGTCCAGCTGGCGGGCGGGGTGCCGCTGGAGCTGACGCCGGACAAGGTGCTCCAAGAACTGCGGCGCGCGCGCCGGGGCGGGACCGGCCAGGTGCTGGCGGCGGCCGTCCGAGAGACCCCGTTCGCGCTGCCCCGCTGGGGCGCGGGGGCCGGCCCGGTCGAGGAACGGGAACTGCCCGGCGTGGGCGCGCGCCTGGTGCGCCTCGGCAACGAGGTACGCCTCAACGTGCGGCCTGACCGGAGCGAGCCCGGGCTCGTCCACGCGGTGGTGCGCGTCGGCACCGGGCTGCTCGAGCTCCCGGGCCAGAAGCCCGCGCTGAAGGAGTTCGGATTGAACACCGTGCTGGCCGGCGGCGGCGTCCACTTCCGCCCGGAGGTTCTGCGCGCCCTCGTCGAGGAACGCCTGCTAGACTTCAGCTTCGACGTCGCCGACCGCGACGCGTTCACCTTCCGCGGGGTGATGCCCCCGGACCAGCTCGAGGTGTTTCTGGCGCTGGTCACCGACATCCTGCGCGCCCCGCGATTCAACAGCTTCACGCACCGAGACCAGCGCCTGCAGGCCGCCCTGGGGCGCGCCGCGGCCGGTTCCGGGGTGGGCGAGGGTCTGCGCGAGCTGCACGATCACCTCTTCCGGGGCGACGCCCGCTTCACCGGCGGCTCCCCTCTCGACTACGTCTCGCTCAGCGTGCTCGACGTCCGCCGCTGGATGGAACCTTCCCTCACGCGGGGCTACGTGGAAGCGACGGTGGTGGGCGATGCGGAGGCGGCGGCCGTGATCGCGACCGCGGTGCGAACCCTCGGCACGTTGACCCCACGGATGGCGCTCAAGCAGCCGGCGGCCGCGCCCCGCCCGGTACGCCTCGGCGCGAGCCCGGGACAGCACCGGGTTGAGTTTGTGGGCGAGCAGCACTCCGCGCTGGTCGTCGGCACCTGGCCGGTCGAGGGGGCCGCGGGCCCGAGGGACCGCTTGGCCCTCGAGGTGGTGGCGAAGGTGCTCGAGATGAGGGTCCGCGCGGAGGTGCGCGAGCGCCTTGGGTTCGCTTATTCGCCCACGGCTGAGTTCGAGCCCTTCACTGGGCTGCCCGGCTTCGCGCTGCTGCGCGCTCAGGTCGATTGCGCGCCGGCCGACGCGCCTCGCGTCACGCCCCGGGTCGTCGCAGTTGCCGCCGAGCTGGCGCGGGGCGGGGCGGACGAGGGAGAATTCGAGGGCGCCCGGGGCATCGTGCAGGCGCGGGTGGGCGACGCGTTCCGCCGCCCGGCGTTTCTCGTTTCGCTCCTGATGCGCGCCCAAGAACGTCCCGAGGAGGCCGCGGCCGCCGTAGCGCTGCACGCGGGCCTCGCCGGCGAAATCACCTTGGAGGAGGTCAACCGCTGGGCCGCGCAGGTCTTGCCGGCCGCCCGGTGCCGCGCCGCCGAGGTGGTCCCGAAGGCGTTCGTCGGCGTGCTGACCCCGGGCCGCTGAGGGCGGTGCGGCCGGGCTCCCGGCTTAGGCCGCGCCGAAGAACTTCAGCACGCGGCGCAGGGAGGCGACCATCCGCTCCACCTCCTCCTCGGTGTTGTAGAGGTAAAAACTCGCCCGCGTCGTACTCGCGAGGCCGAGCTTCCGCATCAGCGGCTGGTTGCAGTGGTGGCCGCCCCGCAGGGCGATGCCGTCCTCGTCTGCGAGGGTGACGACGTCGTGCGCGTGGACGTCGGCGAAGGCGAAGCTCACCAGCCCGCCCCGTGCGCCCCGGGTGCCGAGCAGCCGGATGCCGGGCAGTTCCGCCAGACGGTCGTAGGCGAGCCGCGCGAGCGCCGCGTCGTGCGCCGCGATCGCCTCGCGGCCGGCCGCCTCAAGGTAGTCGCAAGCCGCCGCGAGGCCGATCGCCCCCGCGACGTGCGGCGTGCCTGCCTCGTGCCGCTCGGGGGCCGGTTTCCAGCGCGACTCGGTGAAACCCGCCTGCGCCACCATCCCGCCGCCGGTCTCGTCCGGCTCCAGCCGGTCGAGCAGCGCGCGCCGACCGTACAGGACGCCGATCCCGGTCGGGCCACACATCTTGTGGCCTGAGAAGGCCGTGAAGTCCGCCCCCAGCCGCTGCACGTCGAACGCCCCGTGACCCACGGTCTGGGCGGCGTCCAGCACCGTCACGGCCCCCACCGCGCGGGCCCGCGCGCACAGTTCCGCCGCGGGATTCACGGTGCCGAGGGTGTTGGAGCCGTGGGTGAAGGCGAAGACCTTGACCGCCGGCGTCAGCAGCGCGTCCAGCGCCGCGGCGTCCAGCCCGCCCTCGGCGTCGGCCCCCGTCACCGGCACCAGCCGCAGTTCGGCGCCGCTGCGGCGGGCCGCCTGTTGCCAGGGCAGGAGGTTGGAGTGGTGCTCCATCTCCGTCGCGAGGATCACGTCGCCGGGCTTCAGCGTGGCCCCAAGGCCCCGGGCGACCAGGTTGATGGACTCCGTGGTGCCGCGGGTGAACACGACTTCGGCCGCGTCCGCCGCGCCGATGAAGCGGGCGACGCGTTCCCGCGCGCCCTCGTAGGCTTGGGTAGCCCGCATCGAGAGCGCGTGCAGGCCGCGGTGGACGTTGCTGTTGTCCTGTTCGTAGAAGCGCACGATCGCATCGATCACGGCGCGGGGCTTCTGCGTGGTCGCGGCGTTGTCGAGGTAGGCGAGCGGCCGGCCGTTCACCTGCTGGTGCAGCGCGGGAAAGTCGCGGCGGAGGTCGGACACGGAGGGCATCGGGTGAGGCAACGCGGGGAAACGCCGGGAGTCAGCCCCGGATTTTCCGCGCGGTGTCAGTCGGCACGGGTCTCGGTGGTCGCGGGGACGGCGTCGCCGTTGAGGGCGTTTAGGACCGCGTGCCACCCGAGGGTGGCGCACTTGATCCGGGCGGGGAACGCGTGGACGCCGGCGAA
Organism: Opitutaceae bacterium; assembly: GCA_044370095.1. GTDB lineage: Bacteria > Verrucomicrobiota > Verrucomicrobiia > Opitutales > Opitutaceae > ER46. Next base: position 4,500 of record JBILWD010000046.1, read on the forward strand.
GGCGGCGAGGTCGCTGATCTCCGCGGGCGCTTCGCCCGTGGTCACGATGTGGTGGAAGGCGTCGTAAAGCCCCCGCACCTCGGCCGCCGTCTTGCCCTTCACTTGAGTGGTCATCAGCGAGGCGCTCGCCTGCGAGATGGCGCAGCCCGCGCCGTCGAAGCCGATCTCGGCGATGCGATCCCCGTCGAGCCGCACATAAACGCTGCACTGGTCGCCGCAGGTGGGATTGTCCCCGTGGGCGACCCGGGTGGCGGTCGGCAGGCGGCCCCGATTACGGGGACGCTTGTTGTGGTCGAGAATGACCTGCTGGTAGAGCTCGGTGAGATCGCCGGACATCAAGCGAGGTTGAGGGAAAGGCGGGCCCGCGCAAATCCCGCTTTTGTCCGGCGCGGCGGAGGTCAGCGCAGCGTCTGCAAGTAAGCCTCGAGGTCCGAGATCTCCTGCGGGCTGAAGATTGTCCCCATCGGTGGCATCGGGGACACGACGTAGTGTTCGAAGCCGCGGGCCATCCCCTTGCTGGGCTCGAGCAGGCTCTCGCGGATCTGCGCGGGGGTGGCGCGCGCCGCTAGGCCGTCGAGCGCCGGCCCCACCGTGCTGCCCTTGCCGCCCAACGCGTGGCACAACACGCAGGCCGCCGGGTGCCGGTGGAAGAGCTCCGCGCCGCGCGCTGGATCCCCTGGCCCGGCGACGGCGCTCTCCTCGATCGGCGTCAGTTCCACGAGGCGCAGGTCGTCGAACGCCGCTTCCCCACGTGCCACGTGGAGCACGTTCACGCTCGCGGTGGTGCGTTCGCCGCTGTCGAACTCCAGCTCGACCTCGGTCCAGCCCGTTTCGCGGCGCCGGATGGTCTCGGTCTCGAGTCGGGCGCCGTGAAGATTGAAGCTGGCCTTGCCGCCGAAGGCGGTTCCGGTGCGGATCCAGCCGACGAGGCGGTAACGGGTGTGCGGGCGCAACGCTACGTCCGCGTGCAGGCTGGTGTCGGCGTCCGCGGTGGTGACCACGCGGATCCCACGGCGTCCGCCGCGCGCGTCGGCTGGTTCCACCGAGGAGGTCCAGGCGGCATCGCGGTTGCCGGCGCGGGTGCCGTAATCGCGTCGTCGCCAGCCGGCGGGCAGGCCGTCTTCGCCTGCCATCTCGAAACCGGGATTCGGCAGCAGGTTCGGGCCCTCGCGGTGCGAGGCGACGCCGTGAACGCGCCCGAGGATCCGGCCCGCCTCGCGGAGCCATTCGTCCCGCTGGTGCGCAGGCTCGCGGATGAAGTTGGCGGTCACCGTGCGGATCGCGGGGGAGGCAGGGAACTCGCCCAGTTTCACCGCGGCGGCGAGGCGGGTCAGCAGGTCTGGATCGCTGACCACGGCGGAGCCGAAGAATAGGGTCATCGCCGCTTCGTCGCGGCCGAGGGCGCGGAGGGCGTTGCGGCGCACCGCGGGCTCGGCGTGCGCGAGGGCCGCGCGATGGGTGGCGAGGTCGAGCGCGCCGAGCCCGTGCAGCGTCCACAGCGCGTGGAGCGCGGGCAGGGGCCGCGGGTCGGCGGTGAGGCGGCGCAGCGCGGGCACCGCTTCCTGCCGCCGACCCTCCACCAACAGGCGTTGCGCGGTGAGGCGCCAGAAAGGGTTGGGGTCGGCCAGCGCCGTGGTCAGTTGCGCCTCGTCGGCCCCTTGCAGGCTGCGCCGGGGCGCGGGCGCCGGTCCGTCCCAGACTACCCGGTAGATCCGGCCGCGGCGATGATCGCGGAGTGGGTTTTCGTGGGCGCCGCCGACGCCGGTGCGCGCCGCGTAACCGCCGCGTTCCGGACTCGGGGTCGGGTTGTGCTGGATGATGTAGTTCTGCCAGTCCGCGAACCACACGGCGCCGTCGGGGCCGACTTCGGCGAAGACTGGGGACATCCATTCGTCGGTGCTGGCGACGAGGTTGAAGGCGTCGTCTGCCGCGTAGCCCGCGCCGTCGCGCCGGACCGAGAAGAGCGCGATGACCTTCAGCGTGGGTTCGCACACCATCGCCTTGCCCTGCAGGCGCGGGGGCAGTTGGGCCGAGTGGATGAAGGCGCTGCCGGCGGCCGCGGTGTAGCCGCCGAAGACGTCAACTTGGCGGAAGTTCGGCGTGATGGGCCGGGCGCGGTCCTCGGTGTTGATGCGCTTGGCCGTCTGCGCTCGCATCCCACGGGGGACGATCGTGGCCGGGATGCCGCCGAAGAAGAGCGGGGCGTTGTTGGCGGTACCGCCGAACTGGTCCCCGGCCTCGTTGATGGAGTGGCCCCAGGAGTTGTTCGTGAACTGGTGCAGGAACTCGAGCGCCGAGCCGTCGGCGCGAAACCGGAAGGTGCCCATCGCGAACTGCCGCTCCTCGCCGCCGACCACGCCGCGGAAACCGGAGTACCCGACGCAGCCGTAGAGCCAGTTATCGAGGCCGTAGTGCAGGTTGTTGGCCTGCGCGTGGGTGTCGCCCACGCCCCAGCCGGTCATCACTTCGCGGCGCTCGTCGGCGCGGTCATCGCCGTTGGTGTCGCGGAGGAAGAGGAATCGCGGCGGCTGGGCCACGACGATCCCGCCGTTGGTGAAAACGAAGCCGGTGGGGATGTTCAGGTTCTCGGCGAAGACCGTGAACCGGTCCGCGCGCCCATCGCCGTCGGTGTCCTCGCAAATCCGGATGCGGTCGTTGCCCCGGCCGTCCGGACGCACGTCGTGCGGGTAGTCCTGGGTCTCGGCGACCCAGAGCCGCCCGCGCTCGTCCCACGCGAGGAAGATCGGTTTCCCGATGTCGGGTTCGGCGGCGAACAACTCCACGCGCAGGTCCGGGGCGACTTGGATGCGCTCCCGGCTGCCCTTGGTCGAGAGCGGCAGCTGGAACGTCACCGGTTCGGCCCGCTTCTCGTAATTCGCGATGGTCGGACGCGTTTCGCGCTGCTCCGGCTCCCGCGCCGCGAGGAAACGCCGCCACTCCGCCGCGCGCGCTGGGCCCACCAGCCCAACGAGGCGCTCGCGGGCGCCAGCCGCGAAGTCCGGGGCGTCCGGCGCCCCCAGGCTCGCGGCCTCCAGGCGGCGGACCCCGGGTATCGCCGCGAGGGTGGGAAACCGCTCGGCGGGAGCGTCAAGAATCACCGCATCGAAGCGGCGGAGCAGATCAGGCGTGGCGTCCGCCGGCTCGGAAAGGTAATCAAACCAAAGTGCATCCCGGCCCAGTTCCCGCATTAAGAGCTGGCAGCGCGTCCGGGGCTCTGCCGCGGGCGTCCCGAGGTACAGCACGCGCAGGGGAGCAGCCACGGCGGACAGGGTGGTAAGGAGCAGGAGGGGCAGGGGCAGGAGGCGCTTCATTGGGGTAAGGGGAGCAGAGGGGGAAGCGGGCCGCGGGGAAAGCGGAGAATCGCCGCGCGCAGGACGGGCGGGCGCACAATTGTCAGTACCGGCGGGCGAAAACTAGGATTTACGCCTGAGGATTAGGGCCCATACGCTCGCTGCGGGTCCGGCGTTTACGCTCTACCCGCCTACCCCCTCATGTCCCAGGACCCTACCCCCACGGCAGTCGTTGCCGCGACCGAGAAGCCCGTCCCGACCCGGATCCGGGTCGCCCTGATCGAGGACTCCACGGACTATGCCGCCGGGCTGGCGGAGTTCCTCAACTCCCAGCCGGACCTAGAGCTCTGTGGCATCTTTCGGACCGCCGATGATGTGCGGCCCTCGATCACCGCGGCGCGCCCGAATGTCATTTTGCTCGATATTGGGCTCCCGGGGGAGTCCGGACTGTCGCTGCTGCCCCAACTGCCGGAGCTCGCGCCGGGGTCTGAGACCTTGGTGCTGACCACCTTCGAGGATCCGGGCACCATCGCGGTGGCCGTGGAGCACGGGGCCAGCGGCTTCGTGCTCAAGCGCGGCGGACTCGTGGAGATCGTCGCCGCGGTGCGGAAAGTTGCCGCCGGCGGGGTGGCGCTCAGCGATTCCGTGGCGCGGGAGCTATTGCAGCAGTTCCGCAAGCGCCGCCAGACGGCCTCCTTGCTGCCGAACCTGAGCCCGCAGGAAAATCGCCTGCTGATGCTCCTGAGCGAGGGCCAGAGCCTCAAGCAGGCTGCGGCCGCCGCTGGCATTACCTACGAGACCAGCCGGCGCTATATGGTCTCCATCTACCGAAAACTGCGCGTGAACAGTATGACGCAGGCGCTCACTTACTACCTGCGGTCACTCCGCGGCTAAGCCGGTAGCCCCCGCCGGGACCGCGGCCGCCGGTAGGGCGGCCGCGGGGAGTCCGCTCAGCGGACCTCGAAGACTTCCACTAGGCCGATGCCCGAGGCGCCGCGGACGCCGGTCACGTGCACGGTGTAGACGCCGGGCGCGAGGGTCAGGAGCAGCGCCGAGTCGCTCGTGCCACGGGGCAGACGCCAAGCGCCGGAACGATCGCAGGCCTCTTCAATGTCCGAGCTCTTGTCGTCGTCGTCCTTGTCCCGGTCCTTCTTCTTGTCGTCATCATCGTCGTCATCATCATCGTCGTCGTCGTTGCGGGTCCAGATGCTGTTGCCGGCGATGCGGGTGCCGCGGGAGTCATAGACGGTGACCTGGGTGGCGCCGATGGCGCGGCTGAGGCCGAAGACGCGGCCGAGGCTGGGGCCGACGCCGCGCACCAGGACCGTGTCCGAGGTCGTGCCGCGGATTGCGAAGCCTGCGATCAGGGTGCCGGCGGCCTCCGCGCCAACGAGGGCGCGGGTGGAGAGGTTCACGATCTCCGCGGCGGGTGAGTCGGAGTCGGCGTCGTAGACCTCGAGTAGCGCGACGCCCTTGGCGCCCGCGGGGGCGGACACCGCGCCCGTGTAGGTGCCGGCGCCGAGGGAGCTGAGGATGGCGGCGTCGAGCGCGTTGTCGGCCAGGGGGAAGGCCCCGACCTGCGGGAAGACGGCGGCCAGCTCGGCCGCGCCGGCCCAGCCCGCGTTCGTCTTGAGCACGCCGCCGCCGCGGCCGGTGCTGGAGAGCGTCAGGCGCGGGGCGGCAAGGGCGCCGGTCACGCCGAAGGCCGTGCCGAGCGTCGGGCCGACGGCGCGGACGAGGATCTTCTTGTCGGTGGCGCCACGGGTGACGAAGCCGCTGATGAGCACGTCGTCGCCCTCACCCACTTGACCGCGGGTAGCGATGTTGACCAGCCGGGCGTCGGTGGTGACGGAAAGCCGGGCGGCGGAGGCGGCGGCCGCGCTGCTCCCGCGGGCGGAGATCGTCACGGTGTAGATGCCCTCGGAGAGCACGCCGGGATTCGTGACTTTGAGGGTGGCGCTGGTGGCGCCGCGCAGGGTGCGGCCGTTGAATTTCCAGGCGTAGGTCAGGTCCGTGCCGGTGGCGGCGACGGTGAAGGTGGCGTCGGTGCCCGAGTTGACCACCTGGGTGGCGGGCGGCGTGGTGATGGTGGCGGCGCCGTTCACGGTGAGGGCGGCGGGTGCGGAGGTGATGGAGCCGGCGCTGTTGGAAACGCGGACTGAGTAGAGTCCGGCGCTGTCAACGCGGGCGCTGCTGAGCTCGTAGGTCGCGGACTCAGCCCGCTCGATCTCGCGGCCATCCTTGTACCAGCGGTAGCGGAGAGGGGCGGTTCCGGTGGCGACCACGGAGAAGGTGACCTTGGTCCCGGAGCTCGCGGTGGTCGCAGCCGGTTGGGTGGTGATGGCCGGGGCGGTGGCCGCCGGACTGGAGCCGGAGCCGGGGGTCGAGCTGCCACCGCCGGACCCGCCGCTGCCCGAACCACTGCCAGCAGCCGTCACGGTGAGGGTGGCGGACTCGGAAACTGCGCTGCCAGCGGAGTTGGAGACCACCAGCCGGTAGGTGCCGCCGTCAGACGGGGCGACCGCGGCGAACACGAGGTCCGCATTTGAGCCCGAGGCGACCAGGCGTCCTTCCTTGTACCAGGCGTAGGTCAGCGGCGCGGTGCCGCTGGCCGTGGCGCTGAAGGTGTGGCTGGCCCCGGTGGCCACGCTCTTCGAGACCGGCTGCGTGGTGATCGCGGGCTTGGTGCCGGCGACGGGCGCGGCGTTGACGGTGAGGTTGGCGGAGCTGGAGGTGACGGAGCCAGCGGTGTTGGTCACGCGGACCCGGTAGGCGCCCGCGTCGCCGGCGACAAGGTTGGTGAGGGTGAGAGAGGCGGTGGTGCCGGAAGGGAGGGTGGTGTCGCCCTTGAGCCATTGGTAGGCGAGGGGCGCGGTCCCGGCGGCGACGACGGAGAAGGTGGCGTTCCCGCCGACGATGGCGGTGACCGCGGCCGGCTGCGTCGTGATAGTCGGAGCGGTCGCGGTTTGGGCGGAGGCTCCCGCGGAGGCCAACCAGAGGGCGGCTAGATGGGCAGGAACGGACGGAGACGCATGGACGATCGGTTTGGGTTATTTAGGCGGTGAGACGCAGGGATGACTGGCGAATCGCGCGCCAGTTCCAATTTGGTTGCAGGGGCGCGGGTGCATTCGCGCTTTTTTTACCGCCGACCGGTTCTGCGGCGGGCGGAGCGGGCTTGCGTCGGCCGGCGCCGCGGGCACGTTGGCAATGGCTTTGGGGCCTGGTCGTCGCTCCGAGTTCTTTGATCCCAAGGCGCGGGTGATGCCGCGCCGGCCAGAAGTTCGGAGAGGAAAGTCCGGACACCGCAGGGCAGGATGCTGCGCCAGCCGCAAGGCGAGCGCAGGCGGCGCGCGTCAAGGCGCGTCGACGGATAGTGTCACAGAAAACAGGTAGCCGGGCGTCGCGTTCTCGGACGCGGCGCCAGGTGATAGTGAAAAGGTGGGGTAAGAGCCCACCGCGCCTCCGCGCGAGCGGGGCGGCACGAAAAACCCCTTCCGGTGCAAGGCAAAATAGGTGGCTGGGCGGCCCGTCCAATAGCCACGGGTATGCCGCATCCGCGCCGTGTCCGCCTCGGCGGCCGCGGCGGGGACGGGCTGGTCGCAAGGCCGGCCCGAGAGAAATGACGACCGAAGCGCCGTTAGGCGTGGAACAGAATCCGGCTTACCGGCCCCAAAGCTTTTTTTATCCACCCCGCCTGCCTTCATCCTATGTCGCCCGCCTCCCTGCGCCTTGGGCTCCTGCTCGCCGCCACGCCGTCGTTCCTTTGGGCCGCCTCCCCGGAGGAGACCCGCTTCCAGCGTTTCCAGCGCCAGTCGCGCGAGGCCGAGCAGCGCGGGTTGGCCGAGCCCTTCCGCGGTATCACCGCCGCCGGTCGGCCGGAGACAGGACGCTTCCCCCTCCGGTCGACTGGGGTCTCGACTGAGCCGGTACGCCGAGCGGCGGCGGAATTTCTTGCTGCCCTCACCCCCGCGCAGCGGGAACGCACGCGCTTCCCGGTCGATGACCCGGAATGGCGGAAGTGGATGAACCAGCACTTTTACGTCCGCCAAGGCGTGTCTTTCGCTGAGATGCATGAACCGCAGCGCGCGGCTGCCTTCGCGCTCCTGCGGGCCGCGCTCAGCGCCGAGGGGCTGCAGTTGTCGCGGGACATTATGCGGCTCAACCACACGCTCGGGGAGCTCAACGGCGGCAACTTCACCGAGTACGGGGAGTGGCTCTATTGGATCACGGTGATGGGCGAGCCCTCCGCGGACCGGCCGTGGGGGTGGCAGCTCGACGGCCATCACCTGATCCTCAATTACTTTGTCCTCGGTGACCAGGTGGTGATGACCCCGGTCTTCGTGGGTTCGGAGCCGGTGGTCGCCGCGGCCGGACTGCACCGCGGCGTGGCCATCCTGCAGGCGGAGCAGGACGAGGGGCTCGCCTTCCTGCGCTCCCTCTCCCCGGCGCAGCGCGCGCGGGCGGTCCTGCGGCCGGACAAGACCGGTAACGACAACCTGACCGAGGCCTTCAAGGACAACGTCGTGATCCCTTATGCGGGCCTGCCCGGGACGGAGCTGGCGGCCCCGCAGCGCCAGGCCCTGCTCGCCTTGATCGGCCGTTACGTGGGCCAGCAGGCGCCCGGCCACGCGCGAGTGCGGCTGGCGGAGGTCGAGGCGCAGCTGGATCGGACGAACTTCGCGTGGATCGGCGGGGCGGAGGACGGCGGGGTCTTCTACTACCGGATCCACAGCCCCGTGATTCTGATCGAGTTCGACCACCAGCGGCCGGCGAACCTCCGGCACGTCGCGTCGGATCCGCAGCGGCCGAATCGTCAGCACATCCACGTCGTCGTCCGCACGCCCAACGGCAACGACTACGGGCGGGACCTGCTGCGGCAGCATCTGGAGGCCCAACCGCACTGAGGCGGGCCCCCGGGGGCCGCCGGCGGCTCAAATGTCGTCTAGGTCGTCCTTGTAGGGTTGGCGTTCGCTCACCGTGGTGAGCTCGTTCCACGAGGTGAGCCGGTACGGCGCCGCCGTCGTCAACTTGGCCAGCGACTCATCCTGGTGAAACTGGATGTTGCCGCTGAAGGTGATGTCGTTGGCGACGATCGACCCGAGGATGTCGCGGTCGCTGGAGCCGCCGCCGGTGATCGTGACGCTGGCGTTCGGCGCGTAGATGGCGCCGGAGAGGGCCGCATTGCCCGCGATGGAGATCTGCTGCTTCGTCGCGGTGGCGGTGCTCTGGCCGTAGAGCTGTAAATTGGCGGGATTGCCGGCCGTGGTCCCCGTGTTGCCCGAGTTCACGATCCCGTTGCCGGCGATGTTCACGTTGCCGACCGTGTAGAGCGTGAGCTTGGCCCCGGGCGCAAGGTTGATGCCGCCGTTGCCGGTGATACTCAGGGTGGTCACGCCTGCCAAACCGTCGAGGTAGAGCTCCACGTTGCCGGTGATGTTCAGGACGTTCGTGCCACTGAGGCTCAGCGTGGTCAGACGGTACTTGCCCGTGTTGCCGAGGCTGGCGAGGGGCTGGCCGGCCATTGAGGTGTAGCGTTGGACGATCTTCTGGGAGAACCCGGCCTCGAAGTTGGCGAAGAAGTGGGTCGAGACACGGTTCATGTCGATGAAGCCGTTGGCGCTGCCGAACGGCCCGATGGAGCCCTGCGGGCCCACCTGGGGCAGGGCGCCCCCGGTGGCGGCGTAGCCCCAGATCCGGGCGTTCTGCACGGAGACCGAGTTTACGGCGACGGAAACGCTCCCAATGGAGGCCTGGTCCCGGGCCCGCGTTGAGTTGTAGGTGAGGATGCCGCCGGAATCGGGCTGCGAAATCCAGCTGTCGACGGTGGCGTTGGCGCCGTTGAACCGGATGAATTCCCGGGCGACGAGGCCGTTGGCGAACTTGGTGGCGCGGCGGGTGCGGATCAGTACCCATTTCTCGGCGTTCGGGGCGCCGCTGCCGGCGGGCGGGCGCACGATGCCGCGGGCGACGACCACGGGGGAGCTCTCTCCGGTGTAGTTGTAGACGTAGACGCGGATTTCCCCGCTGGCCGCGCCGTCCACCGGGATGTTTGTCCATTTCCGACAGGCCTCGTCGTCGTCGGTGCCCCAGCCCGCGTTGCGCCAGGAATAGGCGGGGTCGGAGACGCGGCGGTTGAGCGAGTACATCGCCTCCTCGAGGCCGTTTTCGGCGAGGTTCATCGCGGCGTTCGCCCAGAGCGCCCGCTGGGAGAGCTGGAGGCTGGTGCGCGAGAGGTTAATGTAGCTCACCAGCGACACGGCGAGGATCGACGCCAGCATCATCCCCACCAGCAGCACGGAGCCGCGGCGGGCGGGGAAGGCGGAGGGAGGGCGGGGGGGGGGTCGCACGGGGAGGACGTTCACGCGGTGACCCGCTTGTTGCGGAGGATGTAGCGGGCGGAGAGCACCTTGTGGGTCGCGGTCGCGGTGTCGCCGGGCGAGCGGGACGATTGGAGCGAAATCTGGAGCTGCTTGGTCCACGCGGCGGCATTGGCTAGCGAGGTGGCACCGCCGATCGAGGGCAGCTCGGCGCCGGTGATGTTGTAACCCTTGAAGGCGAACTGGGTGATTCCGGTGATGAGCACCTTGGCCCCGGTATTGTCGGTGCGGGTGAAGGAGCCGGCCGCGTGGGTGTAGGTGATGGGGCGGGAATCCACGATGAGCGTCACCGACTGCGTGCTGTTCCAGGTGATCGCGCTGGCCTCGCGGGTGTCGCGGGCGAAGAGCTCCAGCGCGGAGCGCGCCTGGCGCTCCATATCGTTGTAGAGCTCCACGCGCAGGCCGGTGCGGGTGAGGAAGATGAACGAGGTGAGGATCGCCCCGAGGACGAGTCCGGAGAGTCCGAGGGCGACGAGAATTTCGGCGAGCGTGAAGCCGCCGCGGCGGCGATCACGAGCGGGCCAGCGTGTAAAAGTAGTCATACATCCCTTCACGGGCATAGGTGGCGCGGAAGCTGCGGATGTGCGGCTTGCCGTCGGTCGTGGTCCACTGGACGGTCACGGTGATGAGGCGGATGTCGTCGGGTCGGGCGGCGTCGGGGGTCACGGCCCGGGTGAGGGTAAAGCGCTCGGCGAGGGAGGAGTCGGTCGCGAATGCGTTGCTGAGGGGCACCGCGGTTTCGGCCGGGAGCGCGATGATGCTGCTCCAGCCCATCATCCGGAGGCGCTCGATCTCGCTCTGCAGGATCTGAGCGGCGAGGGTGGTGCCGCGGGCGAGGTCGAGGTGCCGCAGGCCCCATTGGATCACTCCGATCGACGTGGTGATGGCCGCGGCGAGGATTGCCGTCGCGAGGGTGACCTCCGCGAGGGTAAAACCGCTCCGCCGCCGTCGCACAAGGGGGCGGCGGGCAGGAGGGAACGAGGGTTGGCGGGCAGGTGCGTGCAAGGCGAGCGGGAAGGCATACGGGGGGCCGCGGGTCCGGCCAGTCCGGGGGTGCGGGCGCGGGCTTTTTCAGGGATTTTTAGCAGCCCGCGGGTCGCCCGCGTCCGACAATACCCTTGACTCTACCCGCCGAGTTTGGGTTCGTGCTCCGCTTAACCAGCTAAGTTCGACCATGGCCAATACCAAGTCCGCCATCAAAGCCGCCCGCAAAACCGTGCGCCTCACCGACCGTAACCGGGGCGTCAAGACCCGGCTCAAGACCCTTCGTAAGCAGCTCGATGAGCTGCTGGCGAAGAAGGACGCCACGGCGGGCAAGACGGCTGCCGCAGCCTATGTGTCCGCGATGGACAAGGCGGTGAAATCGGGCGTCGTGCACAAGAACGCGGCATCCCGGGGCAAAGCCCACGCCGCGAAGGCCCTCGCGTTGAAGTAAGCTTTCCGCGCCCGCCCCGGGCGACGACCCTCGCCGGTCGTCCCGTCGGGAGAAAGGGCTTTACAGCCCCGCGGGCGCCCCGCACGGTCCAAAAAAACAGTCCCCCCCTCCTTTCCACAATGGGCAACCTGAAGAAGAAGCGCCGCCTCAAGATGAACAAGCACAAGCGCCGCAAGCGCTTGAAGGCGAACCGCCACAAGAAGCGCACGTGGCAGAAGTGAGCGCGCGGCTCTGCGCGTGACTTTCCTCCCCGCCGTCCTTCCGGGCGGCGGGGTTTTGTTTTTCGGGCGGGTCAAGGATTTGTAAATCCCTGCGGCTGAGGGCCTGCGGAGCGCTTTCCCCTTGTCCGGTCGGTCCGGTCCGGCGAGTTTGCCCGGCCCGACCCATCGCCCTCCTCCCGACCGTTCCTGCGCATGTTTTCCTCCCGCCAGCTCCCCGGCATTTTCCTCGACCACGGCGGAGACACCGTGCGTGGCGCTCGGACTTCCGCGTTCGCCGCGCCCTTCACGGTGGAGGAGGTCGGGGAGTGTCCGGCGGGCGACCGGGCGGCGCTGGCGCAGTTGTTGCAGCGGCTCAGTCCGCGGCGCACGGCGGGCCGGCGGGTGCACGCGCGGGTGGCGATTCGGCCGGAAGGCCAGTTGGTGCGGGTGCTCTCGGCGGAGCCCAAGCGGTTGGGGGAACTGGAGTACTTCGCCGCGCTTTGCTCCGGGCAGCTGCAGATCGATCCCCAGGCCTATCTCCTCTCGGTGCTCAATGCGGAGGACGGCCGTCCGTTCGACCCGGCGCGGACGGGCGAGCGCGAGTTATTCTTCTGTGGCCTCCCCTTGGCTGAACTGGAGGCCGCGCAGGGTGCCTTGGTGGATCAGGACATTTATCCGGAGAGTCTGGAACTGGGTACCGTCGCTACCCTCGGGGCGGTGGCGGACCACGTGCGGCACGCCGGACTCGCCGCGCCCGTTCTCGTGCTCGAGTTGGGCGGCGCCAGTTCCCAGGCTTATGTCGTCTCAGGCGGGGGAGTCACGCACGCGCGCCCGCTCAGTTCTGGCCTCGACGCGATGGTCCCACTGGTCCAGCGGAACCTAGGGCTCAAGGACGCCGCGGCGGCCAAGAAGCTGCTGCACGCCAATGCCTTCGACTTTTCCGCGATGGGTCCTGAGCTGACCCTAGCGCTCGCGCGCGAGGTGCACGCGCTCATCTCGCACCTAGAGATGCGGACCGGCCGTTCCGTGGGCCACGTGCTCAATCTCCGGCTGCCGCCGAAGCTGGGTTGGCTTGGCCTCGCCCTGGCGCGCGGGCTGGGGTTGGAGCCGCTGGCGCCCGCGATGGAGAACTGGCTCGCGGCCCGCGGCATCACACCCGCCCCGGCGGTGCGCGCGGCGGTTTTGCCGGATCCCGGCTGGCTCGGGGTGT
>JBILWD010000242.1:0-5760 GCA_044370095.1 Opitutaceae bacterium
TGGTCGGGAAGTCCCCGGGCAAGTACAACCTCTACCTCGGCGCGGCCTTCGATGGCAGCCGGATGAACGCCCTCTACCGGGCGAATGTGCCGGAGACCGAGCTGCTGGGCCTGCTCGGACCCATCATCCGACGTTACGCGGCGGAGCGCACCCCGGGCGAGCGCTTCGGCGACTTCACTGTGCGCGCCGGCTACGTGAATCCCACGGGCCGCGCGCAGGACTTCCACGAGGCGAAAGCCGCCCGCTGAACCGGGGCGGGGCAAAGGATCAAACTTCTGGCCGCAGCCCCTTCATCGGCAACGCCGATGGGGGCATAGGTAGCATCGATGGGACAGCTCGGCCGGAACCGGCTAGGCTAACTCCCGTGTCGTCTGGCAATCCCGCCAGCGACGCGCGAACCCAACCGATGCCCTCCCCTCGTCCGTCCTCTTCCCCCTGCCCGGCTCATTCACCGAATGGGCGCCAACCCCGCCGCTGGCGAGCGCTGGTGATTCCCGCGCTGCTCGGTTGCCTGCCGCTCCCGGCGACCGGGTGTTTCAGCCTCGCGGTCCGGATTCCCGCCCAGGTGAAGGGAACGAAACCCGATCCCGGCACCGCTCTGGCCGCCGCCGCCGCGGACGTGGTCACCTCCCCGCTCCAGTTACCCCTGATCGTCGCGGCCGGAATCGGGGAAATCCGCCGCCGGAGCGAACCCGAGCGGCCTTCCGCGCTAACCGCCACCGATCCCTAAGGGGGGCCAAAAGAAAGAGGGCGGACCGCCTACCCCTAAGCGGTCCGCCCATTGCTTTCTTACTTACCCCAAAACCTCCCCCGCTAGGCGGAGGAGGAAGTCTTGCGCCAGACTTGGTACTCTCTCTACGGCCGGAGTTCCAGTGGCGGACGCATTTTTTCCTCAATTTTCGGCCGGCGGACGGCGCGGGGCCACGGAGGGTCCCCACAACCGCAGCAGTAATTCCGCCAAATTGCGCATACTCACCTTCCCAAGCGACTGTCCTGGAGAAAGTTGAAACTCCGCCGGCCGCAGCGCGGCCCTTTCCGCGGCGTAGCGGCGCAGCTCGCCGTCCAGCCGGGCGGCCCAGGCGTGAGGGTCGGGATTTTTTCCCGCCTCGCCCTGCAACTTTTCCCGCCAATGCTGTCTCTCCTCCTTATGCGCTTGCAGATGATCGAAAAGCAGCTGTTCGCTCCGGTTGAGGCTCATCGCCGCCACCGTGGCCCCGATGGTCGCTGAAACAACCGGAAAACACCCGCGCCCTGATGAACACCGATCCCCTTCTCGAACCTCAACCGACCTCGAATATGTGGCAGAAATTCACTGAGCAGATTCCGGCGATCATTTTGACCGCCCTCCTCGTCATCGGCGCCGCCTTCTGGCTGCACCAGCAGACTGTCTCCCAGATGGCCCTCAAGCAGCAGACGGAGCTCGCGCCTCTGCGGGAGGCCAACGATGCGCTCAAGGCCGCCTCCGAGGAAAACCGCCGGCAGATCGAGACCACGAACAAACTGCTCCGCGACGCCGTAGCCAAGCGCGAGGCGGATATGTTTCGCACCGACGAGGAGATCCAGAAGCTGAACACGGACCGGATGAACGCCCTCGCCGAGGCGATCGCCAAGAAGGTGATGCCGTTCAACCCGCTGCCGAAGTCCCCGGAAGAGGCCGAGCGCCAGCAGACCGAGCAGGTCGACAAGGTTTCCGGTCGGATGGCCGAGCGCATCCAGCCCATCCTCTCCGAGATGGCCCGCGACCAGAACCTGACCCGCGACTCGATCAACCGCTACAGCGAGCGCGTGTCGGAGCAGATCGGCTCCGTGCTCACCGCCGAGCTGGCGAAGAACCAGCAGCTCAATAACAACCTCCAGCAGACGCAGGCCGTCGCCCAGGATGCCCTCAAGCTTTCGCACGAGATCACCGCGCTCTACCTGAGCTCCTTCAAGGATCAGGGCATCATCACGCGGCTACTGAGCCTACCGGCGAACGTGGTCAAGGACGCCGCGAGCCTCAGCATCGTGAGCAGCAGCGATCGCAAGAAGGTCGAGGAGACCCTCGTCTCCAAGATGGCCGAGATCGACCGGAAGCTCAGTGCCTTGCAGGCTGCGGCCCCCGCCGCTTCGACGCCCGCCCCCGCCGGCCCGCCGCTCAGCGCCCCCACCCGCCCGGCGAAGCCCTGAGCAATCCGCTCAGCGGGGCGAAGGATTCACCACATACGGTCGAAATCGGAAAACCCGGCGGCCCTCCAACGCCGCCGGGTTTTCTTTCGTCCAGCGCCCCACGTCAGGCCTCCCCGACGTCCATTGGAAGGTTAACCAGGCCAGCGCGGAGGCTCACCGTTCCAGCTCCAACGAGAGGATGAACTCCCGTCCCGCCTGCCGGCCGAAGTTCCGCGGGCGGCCGTCGGCGAACGCTCGGGTGACGAATAGGCGTTCGGTGTTGAAGACATTGTTCACGTTCAGCTGCAGGCGGGCCGCCGTGCCGTAGCCGGCACGGAAGCGGTAGTTGGCCATCAGGCCCGTGAGGACGTACGCTTCCGACCGGTACGGATTGTCCCGGTCCGTGCGCACCCGGCCCTTGGCGTCCAGCTTCGTGGGAAACCCGATGATGGAGGCCCCGCGGTAACGGAAGTTCGCGCTCAGGGCGGCGCCCTGCAGCCAGCCGGACGAGAAGCTCTGGGTGGCGACCAGACTGGAGCGCCAGGTCTGCGCGTTGCCGCCCTGCTCCCCGAGGCTCGCGGCGATGTCGTCCATCGGACCCTGGATGAGCTGCGTGTGAGCCGACTCCACGCTACGCAGGTTGTCGTAGGGCGTCGTGGACCAGTTGCCGCCGAAGTTCCGCCAGACCTGCAGCCTGGCCGCGAGATAATCCAGCCACGGTTGGGCGGAGAGATCATCGAGTCGGGTGTAGGTGCGGCCTAGGTTCCAGAAGAGCCGGAAATCCCGCGTCGGGTTGAAGGTGAGGTCGGCCTCGATCCCCCGGCTGTTGCGGTCGCCCGGCAGACGGAACTCCGCCACCCGTGGGTTGCGCGTCTCGGCAAAGAGCGGATTGATGGGATACCGCGCATCGAGTTGGTACAGTTGCTGCTCGAAGAGGATCAGATTCTGCCGCAGGCCACTGTCGGGAAGGGTGATGTTGCGGTTCAGCGAGTTGAAGTAGTTTACCTTCAGGTTGAGCCGATCCTCCAGCAGGCGGAAACGCACGCTGTACTCGTGTGACTCACCATAGGGGGACTCCAACACGGTGCCGTTCACGTCCCGGACCACCGCGACCTCGTTGAGGGAGGCATTGCGCGAATAGTCGTAACCGAAGGACAGCCAGCGGGCGAAGCCACCGGGGGGGCGGAGCACGAGACCGTAATTGAAGCGGGTGGCGGTCCGGTAGGGCGTCCAGACCGAAGGGGGTTCCTTCTGGCGGAAGTCCGCGTAGGCCCGGAATCCGGTGCCCAACGGGTTTTGCGGCGTGGGCGGCCCATCGGAGAGGATCGGCTGGAACGAGCCGAAGTTGGAGTTCCGGACCCGGTCGTAGCGCAAACCTAGGTTCGCGACCAGGTGGTTGCGGAAGAAGCTGCTCGAGGTCGAGGAGGCCAGAGAGCCGCGCTGGAGCCGGTTGGCGGAAGGAGCGGTGCCCACGCCGCCGACCGGGTTCTCGAAGGCGGTGACCCCGAAGCGCTCCCCGGCGGAGGTCGTGAACCACATCGTCTCCATCAGATCCCCATACTGGGTAAGTGCCGCGATGCCGTAATCGTGGGGATTCCCGCTGGCGCCAAACGCCGGCAGGTACTGCCGCAAATACAAGACCCGCTCAACGTGGAGCGGGTTGTCGCGGGCTGCCGGCGAGAGGAAGCTGGGCTTGCCGATGATCAGGTTGCGCAACTGCGCGAGCGTGTAGGTGGAGGAGTCCTCATAGCTGGCGAAGAAGGCGAGCCGATGCCGGCCCAAATGACGGATCCAGCCGGCGTCCCGCGAGAAGTCCAGATCGTGGGTGGCGACCGCCCGGTACTGATACAGGAAGAAGTCCGCCCAGTTGCCCTGGCCGTTTGAATTATTCGCCTCCAGGTAGGGCCGGCCGTAGAGGGGGTTGGCGGTGGCGCCGTCCGGCAGGAACCGGTTGATGTCCACTAGGATGTCGTACTGGTTGTTCGCGAACAGCTGGGCGGTCTGGTTGCGGTAAAACTCGTAGGAAGCGCCGAACTCCAGGAACGTACGGTCCGCGATCCGTTGCTCCAAGGTGGCCGTAACGTTCCGGCTGCGGCGGAAGTTGTACCGCGACCAGCCCGCGGTGTTGGTGTACAGGGGCAGTCCCGGATCGATGAGCGTCTGGGTGTTGCCGGAGGTGGCCCCGCCGTCCGCAATGTTCACGAACACGGAGTTGCGGACGTCTTGGAATTGGGTGAATCCGGGCACCGAGTTCTGGGGCAGCACGTAGAGCAACGACTTGGGACTGTAGGCGTAGGCGCGCGAGGTGCCATCGGTCATCACGTAGGCGGGGGCCGGGGGGCGACCCGCCGTCGGGGCAGAGGCTGCCCGGTTCAGGTACACCTGCGGCGTACCCGCGCGCTGCTGACCCCGCCAATAGAGGTAGCCTGCATCGCGCGGCAGGGCGGTCGTGGGGCGGGCGTCCCGGCGATGGGCATACTCCCCCTCGATGCGCAGGGTGGTCCGGCTGAAGGGCTGGTAGGTCAGCGTAACGAAGGCGCGCCGGTTGTCCTCGTAGCCCGGCTGGATGAAGAATTCCCGATTTTCCCTGAGCGTCGCCACCCGCAGCGCCAAGCGGCGCGGCAGGATCACCTGGCTGGCATCCAACACGACCCGCTCCGAGCCGTGACTGTCGGTCCGCAACTGCAGCCGCAACCGGCTGCGCGCGAGGTTCGCCCGCAGGGTGCTGCTTTCCGCCGTACCGGCCGCCCCGCCAAGTCCGAACTGGACCGCATTAGCCCCGCTCACGAGGCTGAAGCGGTCCGTGTTGTAGGCGTCAGTCTCGATGGTGGTCCGGAAATAATTTCGGGTGCGGTCCACGTTGCCCAAGCCGCGGGAGTTGCCGGCGTCATCGGCGATGTTGCGGGAGCCCGGCCGGGAATCCCCGTTCCCGTTCACATTATCGAAATAGGTCTGCGTGGTCGCCGAGAAGAGAAAGGCCTCGTCAGTGGTGTTCGCCGCGATGTCATCGAGGAAGTCCTTGGTGAATACCTGGACCTGCCCCGCCACGTCCG
Organism: Opitutaceae bacterium; assembly: GCA_044370095.1. Lineage (GTDB taxonomy): Bacteria > Verrucomicrobiota > Verrucomicrobiia > Opitutales > Opitutaceae > ER46. The sequence continues at coordinate 5,199 of JBILWD010000242.1, forward strand.
CCAAGTCGATGCGGCCCCGGCCGCCCTGCAAGATGGCCGTGGATTGGTAGCCCCGTTCACTCTCCGAACCAACCTGGAACGGGGAGAGGACAATCGGGTCGCCGGCCTGCGCGATCGGCGCGGTGGCCGGCGGCGTCACGGCCTGTCCACCCGCCATCGCCGCGCCGGCAAGCAGCAGGGTCACATACGCGGGGCGACTGGGCCGGTGGGGGGCGGATGGGAGCTTCATAGCTTCAAGGAAACGAGGGGTAAGGTCGATCGCGCTGCGACCGCATCCAGCTGGCAAGTTCGCCCCGCAAGCGACGCAGCTCCGGCGCGGCCGCGGCGTCCCCACGGAGATTGCGCAGCTCGTGGGGATCCGTCGTGAGATCGAAAAGGAACTCCTCGTCCGCGTCGCTCAGGACAAGCTTCCAGCGCTGATCGCGGGCCATCCGGTGTCCTTGCCCGGCCTTGCCGCCCACGCCCACGCACTCGCTGTGGACCACTTGGCGCGGCCAGGGCTCCGACTTGGTCAACAGGGGGACCAGTGAACGGCCGGCCGGCAGGATCGGCGGCGGGCTGG
>JBILWD010000243.1:0-5750 GCA_044370095.1 Opitutaceae bacterium
GCATCCGCCGCGTGGCGGTGCAGCTGGCCCGTCACCAGATCGCGCGTGATGACGCCCTTCGCGTGGCCGTTCACCACCACTAGGTCGACCATCTCGTGCTGGGTGACCAGCTCGACCAAGCCCTGGCTCACCGTGCGGGAAAGCGCGGAATAGGCGCCCAGCAGCAGTTGCTGGCCAGTCTGGCCGCGAGCGTAGAAAGTGCGCGAGACTTGGGCGCCCCCAAAGGAGCGGTTCGCCAACAGGCCGCCGTATTCGCGCGCAAACGGCACGCCTTGGGCCACGCACTGGTCGATGATGTTGACCGAGACCTCGGCCAACCGGTGCACGTTCGCCTCGCGGGCGCGATAGTCACCCCCCTTGATCGTGTCGTAGAACAGCCGGTGCACGCTGTCGCCGTCGTTCTGGTAATTCTTGGCGGCATTAATGCCACCCTGGGCCGCGATCGAATGCGCGCGCCGCGGGCTATCGTGAAACACGATGGACTTCACCTTGTAGCCCATATCGGCCAGCGAAGACGCCGCCGAAGAGCCGGCGAGGCCGGCGCCGACGACGATCACCTCGTACTTCCGCTTGTTGGCGGGATTGACGAGCTTGATGTCCGCCTTGTGCTTGCGCCACTTGTCGGCCAGCGGGCCGGGGGGAATCCTGGAATCGAGGTTGGCCATGGCGGGAAAGTCAGCGTTGGGGGGCGGGAGAGGCAGCGATCCGTTGCGCGGCGACCGTACCCGCCGCCGGCTGGAGCAACCCGGTCAGGATCGCCCCGGGGATGGCGACGTTGCCGATGAGGTAGGCGAGGCTGAACAGCGCCACGCAGCGCCGCAACCCGGCCGCCCACTTGTGGTTCCGCAACCCCAGCGTCTGGGTCATCGCGTCGACGCCGTGCAGCAGGTGAAGGCTCAGCAGCGCTACCGCCACGATGTAAAACAGGGCCACCGCCGGTTGGCGGAAACCCAGGAAAACCATACTGTAGACGTCCTGCACCGCCTGCCCCTTCGCCACCACCGGGAAGCCCAGCAGGCGGAACTCGCCGCTCATCGTGTAGGAGGCCGCCGCCTTGAACTCACCCGCACCCGCCACCGCCCCGGCCGTGAAGTGCGCCAGATGGTAAATAATGAAGGCCAGCACCACCAAGCCGGAGTGCTTCATATACCGCGAGGCCACCGCCGCCTGAATCCACCGCGAGACGCCGTAAGCCTCCGGCCCCCGTGCCGCCTTGTTCTCCAAGGACAGGGCCACCGCCGCCCAGACGTGGATGCCCACGCACCCCAGCAGGCCGATCCGCACCAGCCAGAGCACCGGCCCCAGCGAGTGCAGGTACTGCGCGTACCCGTTGATCTGGTCCGGATGGGAGAAGATCTGCAGGTTGCCGATCAGGTGGCCGACCACGAAGCCGACCAGCACCAGCCCGGTCACGGCCATCAAGATCTTACGGCCGATCGAGGAACTGAAGAGGAGACGAACAAGGTTCATCGCGGAAAAATACCGGAGGGGAGGAAGCGGAAAACGCGAGAACGCTCGACGCGCGCAGCCCTGAAGTAAAGGCGCCCGCCCCCACCCTCCAGCTTATAAGCACGCCTAACCCGCCGGAGAAAAAGCCCTTCGGCGCGCGGACCCCGCGGCGAACCCGCGTCGGCGGCTCACCGGCCAGCCCACGCCGCGAGCACCCCGCGGACGTAGCCGATCGACTCCGCCAGGCCCGTCACCGGGTTGCCCGCCACCTTCTCGTACTCAAACGAGACCACCCCGTCGTATTTGATGTCTAGGAGCGCCCGGAGCGTACCCCGGATGTCCAGCCGGCCCGCGCCGACCTCGATCGGAATGTCCCGCATCGCCCCCGGGACGGCCACGGAATCCTTCAGATGCACGTCGTACACGCGCGAGGCGTACTTGCGGATCGCCGCCACCGCGTCTTCGCCGCCGCGCACGGTGTGGCCGACGTCGATGCAGAGGCCCACCCGGGAGTCCAACCCCTTCACCGCCTCGAACGCCACCGCCGGAGTCGGGTACACCTTGTCCTCCGGCCCGTGATTGTGAATCGCCAACTTCTGGTCGAACTCCTTCGCCAACTTCGCCACCAACGGCAGGGCTGCAAGGTCTGGCTTGCACACCATCGTCGTCATCCCGGCCGCTTTCACATTTTCAAACGCCCGCCGGCACTTGGCCTCATCGTTGGGGAGGTTCACCACGCCCGAACCCGTCAGGGCCAGCCCGGCAGCCTGCAACTTAGCCCCCACCGCGCGGCATTCCTCGATCGGTGCGGCCTCCCAATTGCAGTGGAGGCGGAAGAGCGCAATATTTGAGATGCGCATCACCTTTACGACCGCGATCGCCTCGTCGAGGGGCAGGTTGCGCAGGGAGTAGGAGGCGATGCCGAGGCGCAGGCCATTCTCCCGGCCACCGGGGAAGGTGGTGTAGGCGGGCAGGGCAGGGGCCTGCTTTTCCTTCTTCTCGGCCCCCTGAAGGCCAGTGGCGGCCAAGGGGAGACTCAGCACGCCCAAGGCGGCCGAACGGAGGACTTCACGACGGGTCAGCGGGGAGGTTGGGTGCATCCGGGGGAGTGCGACCAGCACAGGGGAACGCGCCCACGCTTGGCGATGCTCAAATCACCGGTGCCACGCGCGCGGCGGGGGCCAGCCCGCCCCCAATGCCCGGCGCCACGGCGGCGAACCGGCGCAGGTGCTTCAGCGCCACCTCCAACGGCCGCGGCAACGGGGAACGCACGGTGCAGGGCTCCCGGGTGACGGGATGGGCGAAGGTCAGCTCACTCGCGTGCAGCGCGAGCCGGTCCATGAGCGGCTTCTCCTCCTCCCGCCCCTTGTACCCCCGCTTGAGCCCCGAAAGCCGCAGCTGCACGTCCGGGTGCCCGTAAAAAACGTCTCCCAAAATCGGTGCCCCCGCGGCCGCCAAGTGCACCCGTAGCTGGTGGGTGCGGCCGGTGAGGGGCCGGCAGGCCAGCAAAGCATACCCCGCGGCTGGCTGCGCCACCCCCCTCGCCGGCGCCCGCCCCGCCGCGAAGCGCTCCAAGGTCGTGAACTCCGTCCGGCACTCCTTGCCGCCGCGCCCGCGGAACACCCGCATCCGCCCCGGCTGGCGCTCGTCGGGCCCCAGCGAGAGCTCGATCGTGAAGGCGTCCGGCAACCTTCCCGCCGCATCACGCACCGGCGCCACGACCTTCATCTCCTGCCCCGGCGCCAAGACCACCACCAGCGCGTGGTACAGCTTGGCCACGGTTTTCGACTGGAACTGCCCCGAAAGGTAATCGAGCGCCGGCTTGGTCTTGGCGCACAAGAGCGCCCCGCTGGTGTCCGCATCCAGGCGGTGCACATTCGCCACCGTGCGGCCATACGCCGGATGGCCGTGCACCAGCCCCATCAGGTGCGCCCGGCCCTTGTCCCAGCGGTCCGGCGCGACCAGCAGCCCGGAAGGCTTGTCGAACACCACGAGGGATTCGTCTTCGAACAGGACGGGAGGAAGGGACATCGTCGGGAAACGCGCCCCACCCTCGCGCCCCGCCGCCGCAAGGCGACTCCCAAAATGCACCCGCCCACCGGCGCGCCAAGGCTTGCGCGCGGCCTTCCGGACCAGCCAAGCTGGAACTTCATGCAGAAGACATCGGACCTCAACGTGATCGAGACCCGCGCGCTCCCCCGCCCGGCGGACCTCCTCGCGGAGCTCCCCAAGACCGAGGCGCAGGCCGAATTCGTCACCCATTCCCGCCGCGAGATCCATCGCCTCATCTTCACCGATGACCGCCGCCTGCTCCTCATCGTCGGACCCTGCTCGATCCACGACCTCGACGCCGGCCGCGACTACGCCCGCCGCCTCGCCACCCTCGCCCGGGAGGTCTCCGACCGGATTTTGGTCGTGATGCGGGTCTACTTCGAGAAACCCCGCACCACCGTCGGCTGGAAGGGTCTGATTATGGACCCGCACCTCGACGGCACCCACGACATCGCCGCCGGCCTCCGCCTCGCCCGCCGGTTCCTGCAGGACGTCCTCGACCTCGGACTCGCCACGGCCACCGAGTTCCTCGATCCGATCACGCCCCAATACGTCGCCGACCTGGTCTGCTGGGGCGCCATCGGCGCGCGCACCACCGAGTCCCAGACGCACCGCCAGATGGCCTCCGGCCTCTCGATGCCCCTCGGCTTCAAGAACGGCACCGACGGCTCCCTCACCGCCGCGGTCAACGCCATCAAGGCCGCCGCCCAAGCCCAGACCTTTCTCGGGATTAACCTCGAGGGCGCCGCCGCCGCCGTCGCCACCCGCGGCAACCCCGACTGCCACGTCGTGCTCCGCGGCGGCGCCGCCGGGCCCAATTACAGCCCGGAACACATCCGCCGCACCGAGGACCTCCTCACTCAGGCCAAGCTCCCGCGCTCGATCCTCGTCGACTGTTCCCACGATAACTCCGCCAAGCAGCCCGCCCTGCAGCCGGACGTCCTCCGCGCCCTCCTCGCCCAGATCCGCGACGGCAACACCTCAATTATGGGCGCGATGATCGAGAGCAACCTCGGCGCCGGCAACCAGAGCTTCCCCCAACCCCTCTCCGCCCTCCGCTACGGGGTCTCCATCACCGATGGCTGCATCGACTGGGACACTACCGCCGCCCTCCTTCGCGAAGCCCACGCCGCCCTCGCCCCCCGCTTCACCTGAGCCGCCCTCGCACCGGCCTCGACTTGCCCGTTTAACCCCCTTTTCTCCGCACCTATGAAAAACCCAATCCGCGTCGCCGTCACCGGAGCCGCCGGCCAGATCGGCTACTCCCTCCTCTTCCGCATCGCCTCGGGCGCCATGTTCGGCCCCGACCAGCCCGTCATCCTCCAGCTCATCGAAGCCCCGGTCGAGAAGGCCCTCAAGGCCCTCGAGGGCGTGGTGATGGAACTCGATGATTGCGCCTTCCCGCTGCTCCAAGGCGTGGTGCAGACGGCCGACGCCTCGGTCGGATTCAAGGACGCCAACTGGTGCCTGCTGGTCGGCGCCAAGCCCCGCGGCCCCGGGATGGAGCGCGCCGACCTGCTCAAGGACAATGGCCGGATCTTCATCGAACAGGGCCGCATCATCGATGCCGTGGCCGCGGCCGACGCCCGCGTCGCGGTCGTGGGGAACCCCGCCAACACCAACTGCATGATCGCGGCGTCCCAGGCCAAGCGCCTGCCCGCGGACCGCTTCACCGCGATGGTGCGCCTCGACCAGAACCGCGCCCAGACCCAGCTCGCCCGCAAGGCCGGCGTCCCCCTCTCCCAGGTGCGCGACATCTTCATTTACGGGAACCATAGCCCGACGATGTTCCCCTCCTTCGCTCACGCCACGATCAGCGGCCGCCCGGCCACCAGCGTCATCACCGACTCCGCCTGGCTGCAGGGCGCGTTCTGCGAGACGGTCGGCAAGCGCGGCGCGGCCATCATCGCCGCCCGCGGCGCCTCGTCCGCCGCCTCCGCCGCCAATGCCTTGGTGGATCACGTGCGCAGCCTGATGACGCCCGGCACCGTCCATTCGATCGCCGTGAAATCGAACGGGCTCTACGGCTTCGATGCCAACGTCTGGGCCGGAATGCCCGTCATCACCACCACGCCGGGCTCCTATGAGGTGATCACCGGCTACGCGATGGACGCTTTCGCCCTGTCCAAGATCGCCGCGACGAACAAGGAACTGGTCGACGAGCGTTCCTTCGTCGCGGAGATGATCGGTTGACGGAGAGTCGGTTGACGGTGGGTCGGTGGTCAGTTGCCAGTTGCCGGTGAGTCGGT
>JBILWD010000244.1:0-5736 GCA_044370095.1 Opitutaceae bacterium
GCCGGACGGGCATCCCGGGGAGCACTTCGGTGTTTAATCCGGCGGAAGCCACGGTCGGCATCCGCGCCGACGCCACCCTGCTCACCCTCTCGCGCTCGCCCCGGGACCTCGTCGCCCGGGCGAACCTTCTCCTCGCCGGCGGCGCCGTGCCCCGGGCCCTGCAAGACCGGTTTGTCGAGGCCCTCGTCGCGATGCCGGCCAACACCGGCACGACCTACGGCAGCGCCGACCTCGAGCGCGTGCGTTCCGCGATCTACCTGATCTCCACCGTCCCCCAGGGCGCCATCCAGAAATAGCCCCCCGATGAACTCCAAGACCCACGACCTCTCCCGCCGCCGCTTCGTCGGCTCCTGCTGCGCCTCCGTCGGTACCACTGGGCTGCTCTCCTCGCTCGCCCAGCTGCGCCTGATGGGCGCTGCCGCCAGCCCCGACGCCCCCGCCACGCCGCCCCGCGCGGGCGCGCCCGCCCCGGACTTCAAGGCGCTAGTCTGCCTCTTCTTCGCCGGTGGCAACGACGCGAATAACCTCGTGGTCCCAGCCGATAACGCCGGCTACGCCGCCTACGCCTCCGCCCGCGGCGCCCTCGCCCTGCCCCAGTCCTCCCTCCTTCCCATCGCTACCCCGGGCGGCGACGGCCGCAGCTGGGCGCTCCACCCGGCGATGACCGAACTGAAGGCCCTCTACGACGGCGGCCGCCTCGCCGTGATGGCCAATGTCGGCACCCTCTCTCAACCCCTCACCAAGGCCCTGTATACCTCCCGGCCCGACCTGCGGCCGCGCCAGCTCTTCTCCCATAACGACCAGCAGGTCGAATGGCAGACCAGCATCGCCGACCGCCCGTTCTCCGAGGTCGCCACTGGCTGGGGCGGCCGCGTGGCCGACCTCGTGGACGCCTTTAACGCCAACCACCGGATCTCGATGTCGATGACCCTCAACGGCCAGAACACGTTCCAGATCGGCCGCACGGTCCAGCAGTACGCCGTCGGCACCGGCGGCTCGGTCGCCCTCACCGGCAGCGCCGGCACCCCGACCTCGGTCAACGGCGTCCGCACCTCCGCCCTGAACGACGCCCTCGCGGTCCAGAACGCCAACCTGCTCGAGACCGCCTTTGGCGGCCTCACCAGCCGCGCCCTCGGCACCAGTTCGCTGCTTTCGTCCGTCATCACGGGCAACAGTCCCTTCGCCACCGCCTTCAACGGGGTGAACACCAGCCTCGGCCAGCAGCTTCATATGGTCGCCCGCTTGGTTAACGCCCAGGGCCAGCTGAACCTGAAGCGCCAGATCTTCTTCGTGCGGATCGGTGGCTTCGACCTCCACGACAACCAAGTCGTCCTCGGCAACACCGCCAATGGGGCCCACAGCAACATTCTCCGGGATATCAGCCGCTCCCTCGCCGCCTTCAACCAGGCCATGAACCAGATCAGCGCCCAGAATCAGGTCACGGTCTTCACGGCCTCCGACTTCGGCCGGACATTTAACACCAACGGCGACGGCTCCGACCACGGCTGGGGCAGCCACCACCTAGTGATGGGCGGGGCCGTCCGCGGCGGCGCGATGTACGGCCAGATGCCCGTGCAGGTCCTCGGCGGCCCCGACGACAGCGGCGGCCGCGGGACCTGGATTCCCACCAGCAGCGTGGACGAGTACGCGGCCACCCTCGCGCGCTGGTTCGGCGTCAGCGCCACTAACCTCCCGACGATCTTCCCGAACCTCGGCCGCTTCGCCCGCCCCGACCTCGGGTTTATGTCCGCCTGAGCGCCTCCCTAGGGCACCCAAAACCCGCTCGCCATCCCCCGGCGGGCGGGGCTTCCTTGCCCGGATGAGTTCCGCCCCCGCGCCCTCCGGCCTGCCCAAGCCTTCGCCCGGCCAACCCTGCCCCTGCGGCAGCGGTCGGACCTTCGAGCACTGCTGCGGCCCGCGGCTCGACGGCTCCGCTCCGGCCGGCAACGCCGAGGAGCTGATGCGCTCCCGCTTCACCGCCCACGTCGCCCGCGACTGGCGCTACCTGCACGAGACCTATCGGCCCACCTCCCGGAAGCCCTACGTGGAGGAGACGGATGTCGCCGAGATCGCCTGGACCCGCCTGGTGATCCACCAGCACGAGCCCGGCCCGACGCCGGACACCGCCTGCGTGGACTTCACGGCCTACTTCGCCAGCGACCAGGGCGAGCAGGCGATGCACGAAAAGTCCGCCTTCGCCCGCATCGATGGCCGCTGGTTGTTTACCCGAACGGTCCGCAACGGCCCCGCCCCGGCCAAGCCGGCCGCCCCGCGCGTCGGCCGCAACGAGCCCTGCCCCTGCGGCAGCGGGCGCAAGTTCAAGCACTGCTGCGGCGCCTGAGGCCACTTTTCCCGATGCCCCACCCCACCCCCCGCCGCTCCTTCCTCCGTTCTGGGCTCGCCGGTGCGCTCGCCGCCGGGATCGCCCCCCGTTTCCTACCCGCCCGCCTCCTCGGCGCCGGCGCCCCTTCGGGGAAGGTCACCCTCGGCTGCATCGGCGTCGGCGCCCACGGGCTCGGGGTGAACCTCAACCAGTTCCTCCAGGAGGACGATTGCCGCATCGTCGCGGTCTGCGACGTCTTCGCGAACCGCCGCCAGCGCGCCCGCGAGGCCGTCGACCGCCACCACGGGGGCCCGGGCTGCGCGGAGTTCCGCGATTTCCGCGAACTCCTCGCCCGGAAGGATATCGATGCCGTGGTGATCTCCACCCCGGACCACTGGCACGTGCCGATGGCACTGCTCGCTCTGGCCGCCGGTAAGGCCGTATTCTGCGAGAAACCCACCCTCACCATCGCCGAGGGCCGGACCCTCGCGGACGCCGTCGCCCGCCGGCCGGGAGCCTTCTTTGCCACCGGCCTGGAGGACCGTGCGGTCATCCAGTACTACAAGCTAGCCGAAGTCGTCCGCAACGGCGGCATCGGCCGCCTGCGCCGCATCCAGGTCGGCCTGCCCGTGAAGCCCCTCTTCCCGCTGGAAGCGCCCGCGCCTGTCCCGGAGGGCCTCGATTACGAGCTCTGGCTCGGGCCCGCCCCCTTCCGGCCCTATTCCCCCACCCTCACCGACGCCCAGTGCTGGCGGCAGATCCGCGACTTCTCGGGCGGCTCGCTCACCGACTGGGGCGCGCACCTCGTCGATACCGCGCAGGTCGCGGCCGGCGTGGAGGACAGCGGCCCGGTGGCGGTCCGCGGCAAGGGCGAGTTCCCCACCGGGGCCTTCAACACCACCGCCCGCACCTACGAGCTCGAATACACCTACGCGAACGGGGTCGTCCTCACGGTCGGCGCCAGCGAACCCTCCATCCGCCTCGAAGGCGATAGCGGCTGGGTGGGTAACCGCGGCTGGCTCGGCCGCCTCGAAGGCAGCGATCCGAACGTCTTCCGCCAAACTTGGGCCCCGGAGGTGAACCGCCTCGAGCCGCGCCGCCCGCGCGAGCACCGCGACTTCCTCGATTCCCTCCGCGCCGGACGCGCCCCAATGTACCCAGCCGAGGCCCTGCACCGCTTGAGCACCTCCCTGCACCTCGGCGCGATCGCGATGGAACTGGGCCGCCCACTGCGCTGGGACCCGGCCGCGGAACGGTTTCTCGATGACCCGGCGGCCGACGCTCTCCGCTCCCGGAAATCGCGGGACGACTGGCAGCGGCGCGGCTGAGCCTCGCGATGACGCCCGCGGACTACATCCGCCGCCACCCGGAGCGGTTGCTCGCCCGCCTGCGGCACCTGGTCGGGATCCCGACGATCAATCCGCCCGGCGACCACTACGGGGCCATCACCGCGTGGCTGCAGCGGGAACTGGGCGCCGTGGGCTGCCCGGCGAAGCGCTACCCGATCCCCGACCGCCTGCTGCGGCAGGTCCTGCCGCCGGCGCAGCACGGCCACCCTCGCTACAATGTCCTCGGGCGCCGCCGGGTGGGCCCGGGCGCGAAGACCCTGCATTTTAACGCCCATTACGACATCGTGCCCGTCTCGGGGCGCTGGCGCCACGGCAGCCCGTTCAGCGGGCAGGAGGAACGCGGCTGGATCTATGGCCGGGGCACGGCGGATATGAAGGGCTCGATCGCGAGCCTGTTGCTGGCTCTGGAGGCCTTGCAGGCCACGGGCACGGCCCCGCGGCTGAACGTGGAGGTATCGTTCACCGCGGATGAGGAGACGGATTCGGCGCTGGGGGCGGGCTGGCTGGTGCAACACGCGCCGATCGCGCCGGACTATGCGGTCGTGATGGAGGGGGGCGAAGGCCGGAACATCTGCTGCGGTCACAACGGCACCCTCTGGCTGGAGGTTGAGGTGCGGGGCCGGGCAGCGCACGGTTCGACGCCCGAAAAGGGCGTGAACGCCCTCGTGGGGATGGCCGCGCTGGTGGGCCGGTTCGCGGACTATGAGCGAGACCTTGCGGGCCGCACCTGGCGCACCCCGGAGGGCCGACAAATGCGGCCAACCGTGAACCTCGGGGGCGTCTTCCACTGCGGCGAAGGGGCCAAGATCAACACCGTGCCGGCCCACGCCAGCTTCACCGTCGACCGACGCGTGCTGCCGGTGGAGGACCACGCCGCCGCCGAGCGCGAGTTCCGAGCCTTCGTCGCGCAAGCCGCCCGGGGCCTGCCCGCCGGGACCAAGGTGAGCGTCCGCAAGCTGGCCGAGAACTTCGCCTGCTTCAGCCCGCCCACCCATCCGTTCTTCGCGGCGATGGCCGGCTGCGTCCGGCGGGTGCGGCGCACACCCACCCGGTTCAACGTCTCCACCGGGTTCAACGATATGCACTTCTTCGCGCACCACCGGCGGATCCCGACCCTCGGCTATGGCCCGGGCGGCGAGAACTGCCACGCCGTGGACGAGCGGGCTAAGGTACGGGAACTGCTCGCCAGCGCCCGGATCTACGCGGACCTGATGACCACCTTCGCGGGCTGAGCCGAGGGCCCGCGGGCAGTGCTCCGGGTGACTTCAGCCCTTGAGGCCCTGGCGGACCATCGCCACGGCGATCGCGGCCAGCAGCATCGAGATAATCTTGGAGACCGCGCGCAGCGCCGTGGGCCCGACGAGGCGGCCGAGGCGTTCGCTTTGGGTGAAAGCCAGCGCCACCAAAACCAGATTCGCCCCCAGCGCCGCCAAGGTCACCCCATAGCCCACGGAACCGGCCAGCACCAGGAGCGTCGCGATCAGCGCAGGCCCGGCGATGAGCGGCATCCCCAGCGGCACCACGCCACAATCCTCGGTCGGCTCCGGGTCCGGCCCGGAATGGGCGAGATCACGCGCCGCAAGCAGAAATAGAATCAGCCCGCCCGCCACCTGGAAATCGTGCACCGCGATCCCCAGCGCCGCGAAGATGCTGGCGCCCAGGAAGAGAAACAGCAGCGCCACGCCACCGCCCGTGAGCGTTGCCTGCAGGGCCACGCGCCGCCGCTGCAGGGGATTGAGGCCGCGGCCGAGCGCGAGGAAGATCGCCGCCAGTCCGATCGGATCGATCGCTACGAACAGCGGAATGAACGCCTGCAGGAACTGCGCGGACCACGCTTCCATCCCCCACGCAAAGCCCGGTCGCCCGCCCGCGCAAACCGTGAAATGCCCTTGTCTTCCCCGCCGGCCCGCGGGCAAGGTCCGCGCCTTCCCGCCGCCCCCGCCCAATGAAGATTAATCACCGCCTCACCGCCAAGGCCCTCCTTCCGAAGACCGACCGCGTGTTCGAGCTCGCCGGCCGCAAGATCCGCGCCCTCGACGCCGCCTGGGACCCCGCCAAGGGCAC
>JBILWD010000245.1:0-5722 GCA_044370095.1 Opitutaceae bacterium
ACACCCCGTTCCGCGCCCCCGCCGGCGCCACCGCCCCGGGCACGCGGGTCTTCTACCTCGCCAACCCGATCACCGGCACGATCCAGCTCGTCACCGCCACGCCCGACGGCCCGCGCCTCCGCTACGCGAAGGGCCCGGACTTTCTCACCACGGAGGACCGCTGGTTCCGGCCGATCGCGATCGCGTTCGGGCCCGACGGCGCGCTCTACGTCGTCGACTGGTACAACCGAATCATTTCGCACAACGAGGTGCCGCGCACGCACCCGGACCGCGACAAGGCGCGCGGGCGGATCTGGCGGATCCGGCACCGCGATCAACCGCGCACCGCGCCGCCCGACCTCACGCGGCTGGCCGCCCCGGACCTCCTCGCGCACCTCGGCCAGCCCAACGCGCTCGTCTCCCGCCTCGCCTGGCTCGAGCTCACCGACCGGCGCGCGACCGCGCTCGCCCCGGACCTGTCCCGCCTGGCCGCCGACCGTGCGGTCGCGTTGGACCGGCGCCTCGCCGCGCTTTGGGCGCTCGAGGGCGTGCAGGCGCCGTCCGCGGAATTGCTGGCCACGCTCGCGGCGGACGCCGATCCGGCGCCGCGCCGGGAGGCTGCCCGGCTCGCGGCCGCGGCGGGCGAGGAAGTGTTTCTGCGGATCGCCGGCCCGCTCGCCGGGGACCCGCATCCGGCGGTGCGCGCCGCGGTCGGCGATGGTCTCCGCCGCGTGCCAGGCGCGAGCCCGCGCCTGATGGCAGTCGCGGCCCGGCTCGGCGCCGCGCCCCTCGGGGCTACGGCGGGTGAATGGGAGCGTTACGAACGCGAGTTCGAGCGCTACCTCGCGCGCTGGGCAATGGAACGCCACCCGGACGCCACCCGCACCCTGCTCGCCACGCCCGCCGGCCGGGCCCTGCCGGTCGAAAACCGCGTGCTCGCCACCCTTGCGCTCGGCGGCCGGGAAGCGGCGGCGGGCCTCGCCGCCCTCGCCGGGGAATTGTCCCGGCCCCTGGCGCCGGAGGAAGTCCGGGTGCTCGCCGCGCACTTCGGCGAGCCCGCGGTGCGCACGGTCCTGGCGGCCGCGCTGGCGGGCGAAACGACGCGGCGTCCCGTCCTCCGCGCCCTCCTCGCCGTGCGCACCGGCATCGACCCCGCGCCGCTCGCCGCGGACCTCGCCGCCGCCGCCGGCCCGTTGCTCGCCGCGCCCGGGGTGGAGGACGTTGTGCTCGGCGCGGAGGTCGCGGGCGCCTTCCGGTTGCGGGCCTTGGCCGACCCGCTGCAGCGCCTCGTGGAACGGGAGGGCGGCGCCACGCCCGCCTCGCTCGCCGCGCTGCGGGCGCTACGCGAGATGGGCGAGGGGCTGGCGGGCCAGCTGGCCGCCCTGCTGGCCCGCAGCTCCTCGGCCCTGATCGGCGACGAACTCATCGCCACCCTCGCCGCCACGCGCGATCCCGCCGGCCCGGCGACCCTGGCCCGGATCCTGCCCGCCCTCAGCGTCGGCGGGCGCGGCCGGGCCCTCGAACACCTCTCCCGCACGCCCGCCGGCGCGGCGGCGATCGCGGCCCAGCTCGCCGCCGGACGCCTGCCGGCCGGCGACCTCGGCCCCGCCACCCTCGAGCGCCTCCGCCTCCAGCGGCCGGAGGACGCCACCCTGGCCGCGCTCGCGGCCCGAGCGGGGGCCGAGGGTCTGCCTACGCTGCGCCTCGGGGGCGCCGACGCCGATTACGCGGCGACCCAGCTGACCCTGCGCGGGCCGTTCACCATCGAGGCGTGGGTGAAGCTAGAGGCCCCGATCTCGAACCACGACGCGCTGCTGGCCGCGCCCGGACGCTTCGACTTCAACTTCGCGGGCGGGCAGCCGCGGCTCTGGCTCGCCGCGGAACGGAAGGACGTCGTCGTCGCGCGGCGCCGCCTCACGCCGGGCGTCTGGACGCACTGCGCGCTGACGCGTGACGCGGAAGGCGTGTTCCGGATCTACGTGAACGGCGAATTGGACGCGACCGGGACGCGCACGGACACCGCCGAATACCCGGGGCTCGACCTCGGGCGCAGCTCCCCGCGGGTGGGCGGCACCGCGGGCTGGATCGCGGAGTTCCGGGTGTGGGAGCGCGCGCGGGCTCCGGCGGAGATCCGCGCCGCGTTCGACCGCTCCCATGCGGCGGATCCCGCGCCGCCGCGCGGGCTGACGCGCGTGTTCGCCGGCGCGGACTGGGGGCCGTTGCACGGCGCGGCGCGCCTCGAACGCGTCACGGACGGTCCCCTGCTGCTGACGCCGGCGGAGGCGGCCGCGCAGGAGGAGAAGTTCCGGCGCTACCGGGCGCTGGCGGCCGCCGGAGGCAATCCGGCGCGCGGGCGGGAGTTGTTCGCCGCGCTCTGCCTCGCCTGCCACCAGCAGGGCGGGCAGGGGGCGCAGGTGGGGCCGGCCCTCGACGGCGTGGGCCTCACCGGCATCGAGGCCCTGTTGCGGAACCTGCTCACGCCGGGCGCGGCGATGGAGAGCGCGTACCGCACGTACCGGGTCGTCACCCACGACGGCACGGTGCACGAGGGCTTCCTCGCGGCCGACACCCCGGAGGCGCTGGTGCTGCGGCTGCCGGGCGCGCCGGACCGTCGCGTCCCGCGGGCGGAGGTGCGGACGGCCGCCTATCTGGCGCGGTCCCTGATGCCCGAGGGCCTGCTGGAGGGCCTCGCGAATGAGCAGGCGGCGGACCTGCTCGCGTACCTCCAGGCCCTGCGGTGAGTGGCGTGGCGCTTGACTTCAAAGGGTCGGGCGGCAGCACCGGGGCGATGCTTCCGCACCCCGTCCGCCCGGCCCGCCCCGGCTGGCGACCGCCCTTTGGGGGGGTCGTCCTGGGGCTGCTCGTTCCCGGGCTGCTGGCGGCCGTGGCCCCCGCGCCGGCGGAGCCCGAAGTGCGGGCGAATCTGGCCTATGCGGGCACGGAGAATCCGCGGCAGACGCTCGACCTCTACCTCCCGCGGGAGCGGCCCGCGGGTGCGCGGTGGCCCGTGATCGTCTACTTTCACGGCGGCGGCTGGGTCGGCGGCAGCAAAGCGGCCGGCAAGGCGACGCTGCGCCCGTGGGTGACGGAAGGCGGCTACGCGGGCGCGGCGGTGAACTACCGTCTCGCGGGCGAAGCCCAGTGGCCGGCGCAGCTCCACGACGCGAAGGCGGCGCTCCGCTGGCTGCGGGCGAATGCGGACCGCCTCGGACTCGACGCTGGCCGGATCGCGGTCGTCGGAACGTCCGCGGGCGGGACCTTGGCGACGCTCCTTGGTACGAGCGGCGGCGATCCAGCGCTGGAGGGCACGGTCGGCGAGCATCTCGGCGTCGATACCCGTGTCACCTGCGTCCTGAACCGCTTCGGGCGCCTCAATTTCCTCGCGGAGCCGGGGGCGCGGTCCGCTCCGGCGCAGGCCGAAGCCCTCGCGGGGCGGTTGCGGCAACTGTTCGGCGGACCGCTCGAGGAGCGCACGGCGGTCGCGCGAGCGGCGTCCCCGCTCACGCACTTAAGCGCCGATGATCCGCCGATTTTGACCGTGCACGGCACGGCGGACGCGGTGGTGCCGATCGCGCAGGCAGAGGAGTTCGAGGCGGCGGCGCGGCAGGTCGGCGCGCGGCACGAACTGGTGCGGGTCGAGGGCGCCGGGCACGGCTTCGATCGGCCCGACGAGCGGCGCCTGAGCCGCGAGTTCCTCGACCAGCACCTGCGGGGCGGCCCCGCGGCGCGCTGATTTTTTCCCGATGTCTTCCTCTTCCGCGGACCGCTGGAACTTGATCGCACCACTCGCGGCGCTAGCCGTGCTGGGCCTCGCATACGTGCTGCCAGGCGGCTGGCTGACCGGCCTCGCCTGCGCGGGCGCGCTGATCGCCGCCGTGCTCGCGGCCGTGCACCACGCGGAGGATATCGCCCACCGCACGGGCGAACCGTTCGGCACCCTCGTGCTCGCACTGGCCGTGACCGTGATCGAGGTGGCGCTGATCGTGGCGATGATGGCTGGGGGCGGCGCGGCGCAGACGGCGCTGGCGCGCGACACCATCTTCTCGACGCTGATGATCGTGGGCAACGGCGTGGTCGGCCTCTGCGTCGTGATCGGGAGCCTGCGCCACGGGGAGCCCGCGTTCCGGGCTACGGGAGCGCAGGCCGCATTCTCGACCCTGATCGCGATGACGACGCTCACGCTGGTGCTGCCCTCGTTCACCATCAGTTCCCCAGGTCCGACCTACACCGGGGCGCAGCTCGCGTTCGCGGCGGCGATGTCCCTGCTGCTGTGGGTCGCATACGTGGCGGTGCAGACCCTGCGGCATCGCGAACACTTCCTGCCGGCGGGCGATCCGGCCCCGGCGCAGCCGGCAACCGGAAGTCCGGGCCGTAGCGCGGGGGCGAGTGCGGCGCTGCTGGTGGCGGCGCTCGTCGCCGTGGTCGGCCTGGCCAAGGTGCTCTCGCCGGGCATTGAGGCGGCATTGGCGGCCGCGGGCGCACCCCCGGCGGCGCTTGGCGTGGCGATTGCCCTACTTGTCCTGCTGCCCGAGACGGTCGCGGCCGTCCGGGCGGCGGCGGGCAACCAACTCCAGACCAGCCTCAACCTCGCCTACGGTTCCGCGCTCGCCAGCATCGGCCTCACCATCCCGGCGGTGGCCCTCGCGGCGCTCTGGCTACGGATACCCCTCGTCCTTGGCATCACGGCCAAGGACCTCGTGCTGCTGCTCCTCACGGTGGCCGTCTCGATCCTGACGCTCACCTCGGGCCGGACGCACGTCCTGCAGGGGCTGGTGCACCTCGTGCTGTTCGCCGCGTTTCTGTTCCTCTCCCTCGTGCCCTGAGCCGGGGGCGGGGCCGGCCCACGACTCGGAGTTCACTCCGGGTAGGTCCAGCCGGCGCGGTAGGCGCGGCGCAGGAGGCGGGACGCCTCGGGGTCGCCGGGGAACTCCTCGCGGTCGGGGTCCCACGCGACACTCCGGCCGAGGCGGAAGCTGATCATCCCGAGCAGCGAGCAGACCGAGGCGCGGTGCCCCTCCTCGATGTCGCTCAGGGGCCGGCGGCCGGTGCGGATCGCGTCGAGGAAATCCGCCCAGAGTTCGCGGATGTTCTGGCCGTCGGGCTCGTTGAGGCGCGCGGGCTGCTGCTTGGCCGGTCCGCCATCGGCCGGGTAGAACGTCCAGCCCCCGCGGTAACCGAGGTGGAGCGTGCCCTTGGGCCCGTGGAAGTTGGCCGCCGCCGGGTCGCCCCGCTCGGCCGCGTTGCCGCCGAAGACGCGTGATTCCCACGTCATCGTGAACCCCTCGAAGGCGTACTGCGCCACCTGGTGGTCGGGGGCGTCGCTGGTCTGCCGTTCCGCCGTGAGCACCGGCGCGCCGCGGATCGGCCGTCCGCCGGTGGAGAAGACGCGGCGCGGCCCCTTTTCCCCGAGGATCCAGAGGACCTGGTCGAACCAGTGGACCCCGATGTCGCCGAGGTGGCCGTTGGCGTAGTCGAGGTACTGGCGGAAGCCGCGGGGATGGATGCCGCGCGTGCCCGGGCCCTCGTCGGGCCGGAGCGGGTTGCCGCCGTTGTAGGGACGCAGCGGGGCGGGGCCGCACCAGAGGTCCCAGTCGAGCTCGGGCGGCACCGGCACGGTGGGCAGGGGCTCCTCGGGGCCGCCGCCGCCGAGGTTGAGGTGGCAGCGCACCATCCCGACGGGCCCGAGCAGGCCCCCGCGGAGCAGGTCGCGGGCCGCCTGCAGGTGCGGCGAGGCGCGGCGGTG
>JBILWD010000246.1:0-5707 GCA_044370095.1 Opitutaceae bacterium
CCGGATCTCGACCACGCCGAGCGCGCGGCCCTCGAGGACGCCGACGGAGAGTTCCCGCCCGGAGAGGCGCCGTTCCGCCAGCCAGTCCCCCGCGGTGATATCCGCCAGCGCCGCGGCGATCGCGTCAGGACCCTCGGGGAGACTGAGGCCGACGCTGCTGCCCTCGGCGTTCGGCTTGAGCACCACGCGCGGGCCGAGCCGCGCGACCAATTCCGTGGCCGAGGGACGCGCGCCCGCCGAGAAGGTGACCCCCTCCGCCACCCTTACCCCAGCCGCGGCGGCGCGGGCCTTGGTGCGGGACTTGTCCATCGTGAGCGCGCTGGCCGCCGCGTCGCAGCCCGCGTACTCGATCCCGGCCGCGTCCAGCAGCCGCTGCATCCCGCCGTCCTCGCCAAAGGTGCCGTGGAGTGTGGAGAAGACCACGTCGCGAGCCGGATCGAGCCCCGGCGGAAGGGCGGCGACGGTGACCTCGAGCAGGCGCGTGGGAAAGGCGCGGGCGAGCGCGAGGGCGCTGGCTCGGCCGGAGCCGAGCGAGACTTCGCGTTCGGCGGAGATGCCGCCGGCGAGGACGGTGATAATCGGCGCGTTCACAGGTATTCCTCCCACCGCCGACCGAAAAGCAGCACCTCGGGCTGCAGTTCAACCCCCTTTTGCGCCCGCACTGCGGCGCGCACCCGGCGCACGAGGGCCAGCACGTCGGCGGCGGACGCGCCCCCGTGGTTGACGATGAAGTTGGCGTGGATCGGCGAGACCTCAGCGGCGCCCTCCCGGAGCCCCTTCAGGCCGCACTGGTCGATCAGGCGCCCCGCGGAGTCCCCAGCAGGGTTCTTGAACATACAGCCCGCACTGGCCTCGCGGGGCTGGGATTCCTGACGCTTGCG
Source organism: Opitutaceae bacterium (assembly GCA_044370095.1). Classification (GTDB taxonomy): domain Bacteria; phylum Verrucomicrobiota; class Verrucomicrobiia; order Opitutales; family Opitutaceae; genus ER46. Next base: position 882 of record JBILWD010000246.1, read on the forward strand.
GCGGTAGACGTCGATCTGGCGGGCGATGTCCTCCGCCGGCGCCGCCGCCGTGGCCCCGGAGCGCAGGCGGGCCCCGAGGGCGATCGCGTCCCGCAGTTCCCGGCAATGCCGGTAGTCGACGTGGAAGGCGGCACGCGGCAGGCGGGCGATCTCTCCCTCGGGGGACATCAGCTCCACCTCCTCGACCCGGTCAAACATCCAGCCGCCCATCGCGCCCGCGTTCATCCGGAGCGCGCCGCCGACGGTGCCGGGAATGCCCTCGAGGAATTCGAAGCCCGCCAATCCGGCCTTGGTCGCAAGGCCGCAGAGCTGCTTCAGCCGCAGGCCGGCGCCGGTCCAGACGGTGCCGTCCCCGCCCGGCGTGAAGGCGGACCAAGCCGGTCCCTCCAGGGCGATCACGACGCCGTCGACCCCCTCGTCTGGCACGAGCAGGTTCGAACCGCGGCCCAACGGGAAAAACGGCACTCCGGCGGTACGGAGGAGGCGGAGGGCGGCGGCGAGCGCGGCGGGGTCGGCGGGGTCCAGAAAGAGCCGAGCCGCGCCCCCGACCCGGAGCGTCGTGCGGGGCCCGAGGGGCTCCTCGCGCCGAAGGCGGGACGCGGCGCCCATCGCGGAGGCCAAGGCGGCGGCGAGGGCGTCCCAATCGCGGGCGGGAGGGGCGGTAGGGGCGGTGGACATCAGGTGGCCGCACCGGCGGCGGGCGACGGGGCGGGAGCGGCGAGCGCCTCGAGGTCGGGAATGATCTCCTCCCAGCGGAGGGCGGAGTCCGCGGCGGCGAGCCGCAGGGCGTATTCGGCGAGGGTGGCGGGGGAAGCGAGCAACTGGAGCACCCGGGGCAGGAGCGCGCCTAGGCCGGTCTGCGGGACCACCTCGCCACCGCCGAGGCGGGCAAAGTGCTCCGCGTTGGCCGCCTGGTGGTTGTCGGCCGCCTGCGGAAAGGGCACGAGGAGCGCGGGGGTCTGGCAACGGACTAGTTCCGCGAGGGTGCCGGCGCCGGCGCGGGAAACGACCAGGTCCGCGGCCGAGAGGAGCGCGGCCATCTGGTCGCAGAACGGCAGGAAGACGGCCTTCGGGCCCCCGGCCGGCAATGATTCGCCGCCGGGCTCCTTTCCGGGGCCGGTGACGACCGCGAGTTGGACTCCGGCCGCGGCGAGGGCGGCACGCTGCCCGGAGGCCCAAGCGTTTAGGGCGGAGGCCCCTTGGCTCCCGCCGAGCACGGCGAGCAGGGGCCGGGAGTAATCGAAGCCCCATCGGGCCCGGGCGGCGGCGCGGGGGAGGCGCTGGATTTCCCGCCGCACGGGCATCGCGGCGGCGCGGACCACCGCCGGATCCAGCGCGGGCAGGGCGACGCCGGGCGGCAGGTAAACGCGGCGGGCCACGCGGCCGAGCAACCGCACCGCCCGCCCGGGGACCCGATTGGACTCGTGCAGGGCGCCAGGGACGCCCCGGAATCGGGCGACAAGGAGGGCCGGCGCGCTGGTAAAGCCGCCGAAGCCGACGACGGCGTCCGGGGGTTCCCGACGGAAGATGCCGCGGCAGAAGGCGAGCGCCCGCACCTGCGAGCCCACGAAGCGGGCGAACGCGACCGGGTTGGCCCCGAGGCCGGCGCCGGGCATCGCCGCGAACCGGAGCGCGGGGTAGCGAGCCCCGAGGCGGGCATCCACCTGCTTGCGGCTGATGAGGATGAGGCAGTCGTGCCCGCGCTCCCGGAGGGCCTCGGCGAGGGCGATGCCCGGGGCGAGGTGTCCGCCGGTGCCGCCGGCGGCGATCAGGAACCGGCTCACGCGCGGACCTCCCGCATCGCGCCCGCACCCGCCGGCAGGCCCGCGCGGCCCCACCGGCGCTGGCTGTTGAGGATAATGCCCAGCAGCAGCCCCATCAGCAGCAGGTTCGAGAGCCCGGCACTGATGAACGGCAGCGACATCCCCTTGGTCGGCAGCACGGCCGTCACGACGCCCACGTTGATGATCGCCTGGACGCAGATCAGAAGCAGGCTGCCGAGAACGAGGAGGAAGTGGAACAGGCTCGGCGCGCGCCGCAGGTGGACGAGGCCCGCGATCAAAATGACCGTAAAGCACAGCACGACGGCGAGGGTAAAGAACAGCCCCAGCTCCTCGCCCACGACGGAGAAGATATAATCGGTGTGGGCCTCGGGCAGGTAGCTGAGTTGTTGGCGCCCTTGGCCCAGGCCGGCGCCCTCGACCCCGCCGGCGGCGAACGCGGCTAGGCCTTGGCGCAGTTGGTACGACTTCTCCTCGCTGAGGAACTCCGTCATCCGGCGCAGCCGATTCGGGTTCTGGATCACGGCGATCGTGAAGACCGCGGTCACTCCGACGAAGGCGGGGACGATGTACCGCCAGCGTGCGCCGGCGAGGAACATCAACACCATCCCGACCGCAACCATCAGCGCGGAGACGCCGAAGTCCGGCTCCAGCAGGGTGAGCAGCGCGAAGGCGCCGATGATCCCTCCGGGATAGAGGAAACCGCGCTTGAACTCGGCGATGCGCGTCTGATTGAGGGCCAAGTAGTGCGCGAGGCAGAAGACGAGGCCGAGTTTGGCGAATTCTGAAACTTGGAAACGGATAGATCCGTACCCCAACCAGCGCCGGCTGCCGTTGACGCTGATGCCGACGACCAGCACCAGCGCGAGCAGGACAAGGCAGGCGCCGCCGATCCACCAAGCGTAGCGGCGGAGGTAGTCGAGGTTCAACCGGCTGGCGACAAAGCAGAGGACGGCGGCGGCCAGCAGGCCGATCAGCTGCTTGTTCAGGTAAAAGTAAGGCCCCTTCTTGAAGCCCGCACTCGCGCTGAACAGAATCGTAAGCCCGAGCGCGACGAGCGCTAGGGCGCAAAGCAGGATGATGTTAGCAGGGTTGACCAGCGACGCCGCGCGCACGCGGCGGGAGACGGTGGTCTGGGCGGATGCGACCACGCCGGGGGCTCAGGGCTTCGGGGCCGGGCTAACCGGACCGTCATCGATGCGAATCACGGGGACGGCCGGCGCGGGCTCGGTTGTTAGGACCGGCACGGCCGGGGGCGCCGCCGGCGCGGGGGCGGGCACTGCGGCCGCCGTGGGAGCCGCGGGGGCCTTGGCCGCCTTGCCATTCACGGCCTGCCAGCCGGGGATAATCAGCTCGGTGCCGGCCCGAATACGGGCGGGATCGGTGATGCGATTGGCGACCGCGATGTCGGCCGAGCGCACCCCGTAATTGCGGGCGATCACCCCGAGCGTCTCACCGCTCTGGACCACGTGGCGGACGCCGTCCGCGGCGACCTTCGGGGCAGGCGCGGGCTCGGCGGCCTTCGGGGCCGCGACGCCGCCGGTGGAGGGCGCGCCCGGGGCGACCGGCGTGGACTTGGAGGGAATGACCAGCTTGCGGCCCGGCTGGAGCGCGGCGTTAGCCGCGAGGCCGTTGGCCGCGGTCAGGTCGGAGACCGCCAGCTTGTGCCGGCGGGCGATCGTCCAGAGGCTGTCCCCGGGGCGCACCACGTAGGTGGCGGCGGGCGTGACCTCGGCGACCTTCTCGGCCGCGAGGGCGCCGGCGACCGGCGTGCCCGGCCGCGTCGGCACGAACCGGACTGTGGCCGGGGAGACATCGGCGGGGGCCGGGGCCGCCGCGGCCATCGCGCCGGCGGGCGGGGGCGTGACGGGGGCGTTGACCGGGCGCACCGACTCCGGCGGGGAAACGTACACCCCGGCGCGAGCGGCGGGGGCCGGCGACGGCGCGGGCGGGGGCGCGTCCGCGGAACGCAGCACCGTGTCGCTCGGCACGGGCGGCCCCTTCACGGCCGTGCTGCAGCCGGGATTGGCGAGGATGACGAGGAGAGCGAGGGCGTGAACGCCCGCGACGAGGCCGAAGACCCGGAGCAGTTTCATAGGGAGCGGAGTTGCCGGTAGCAGGGCAGGAAGGAGCGGCGTTGAACAGCCCGAGGTGAGGGGCAACGCCGCGCGAGGGCAAGCGGGACCCTCAGGCGCGGCCAGCCAAGGCGGGGGTAGGGCCGGGATGCGAGGGGCGCGGGGAGCAAGGACGGGGCCGGGGTCATCGGTTCAGCGGAGCTTGAGGGTGGCGAGGCTGGCGAGCGCGCAGCCTAGGGAGAGGATCCAGAAGCGGAGCACGACCTTGGTCTCGGGCCAGCCGCGCTTCTGGAAATGATGGTGGATCGGGGCCATCAGGAAGAAGCGCCGGCCCTCGCCGTAGTGCCAGCGGGTGGCCTTGAACCACCCCACTTGAATAATCACCGAAAGCGCCTCCACCACGAAGACGCCACCCGCGATGACGAGCGTCACGGGCTGGTGGATCATAAAGGCCATAATCCCAAGCAGGCCGCCGAGCGCGAGCGACCCGGTGTCGCCCATAAAGACCTCGGCCGGGTGCGAATTATACCAGAGGAAGGCCATACAGCCGCCGATGAGGGCGCCGCAAATGACCGTGAGCTCGCCCGTGCCCGGCACGTGGCTGATGAGCAGGTACTCGGAGAGGAAGACGTGGTCGGCCAGGTAGGCCATCACCGCGAACACGAGGGCCACGGTGATCGTGCAGCCGGTCGCGAGCCCATCGAGGCCGTCGGTCAGGTTGATGGCATTGCTGAAGCCGACCACCCACAGGTACAGCAGGAGCAGAAGCAGCCACCAAGGCATCGACGGGAGGACGGCGTGCTTGACGAACGGCACCCAGAATTCGCGGATCTTTCCGGCGCTCAGCGGGTGCCAGAGCAGCAGGGCCAGCGCCAGCAGCGTGGCCCCGCTCTGCCAAGCAATCTTCTCCCAGCCCGAGATGCCGTCGCGGCTGCGGCGCCGGACCTTGAGCAGGTCATCCCGGAAGCCC
>JBILWD010000247.1:0-5687 GCA_044370095.1 Opitutaceae bacterium
CATCGACCTCGACTACGGCGTAGGCCCGCCGCAGGTGCGCCGCGAGACGGTGTCCGAGCCGGTCTACATCACGCTGCCGGGCCAGATCCGCACCGAGCGCGTGCAGGTGGGCACGGACTCGCAGGGCCGCCCCGTCTACCAGACCATCACGGTGCAGGATCCGCCCACGACGGAATTCGCGGGTTTCCGGGAGTATACGGTGACCGTGGTGGTGTACGAGAAGTACCTCCGGCTGACCGCCCGCGAGAACAAGGAGCCGGTCGAGGGGCAACCGCCGACGGAGATCTGGACCTTGGACATCACGAGCGAGGGCGAAAGCAAAGACATCCGCCGGCACCTGCCCATCCTCGTGGCCGCCAGCATCGATTTTGTCGGCAAGGAGACGCAGGGCCAGAAGAAGATCCGCATCAAGGACAACGCCAGCGACATCGCCTTCGTGAAGAAGGGGATGTGAGCCCGCGGGCGGCGCGGGCCCCGCGGAGATCGCCCTCGGGGGCCGCCCTCCTCCACCGCGCGCGGCAGACGATGGGAGTTCGCGGCCGCTCGTGAGGCCCAAACCTAATCGGGCCTCACGGGCGTGCCTCGGCCGCCGCCATCCCCGGCGCGCCAAAGGCCCACAGCCGGCGCAAGGCGGGAAACGCCCGGACCGTTTCGATGCCCGCCGCGTCCACCGCGGAATCCGTGAGATTGAGGGCTTCGAGGCGGCTCAGCCCGGCCAGCGCCACCATACCCTGGCTGGAAGCCCTAGTGCGGCTGAGGTCGAGGGAGCGCAGGTTCGTCCAGCGGCCCACCGTGGCCAGACCGGCGTCGGTAACGGGGGTGCGAGCAAGCTCCGCCTCGACGATCAGATCGGCCAGCGGCTCAAGCCGCGCGAGCGCCGCGTCATCGGCGCGCCGCGGGCTGCCCGCGGTGCGCAGGATCAGGCCATCGCCGGATTGCTGGGAGCGCGGGACCAGCCGCACGCCTAGTTCCGCCTCCAGCCGGCGGATCTCGTCCGCGCGGGGTCGCCAGTCGGGCGCTAGGGCGACGGCCGCGGGTTTGGGGCGGCCGAGCGCCGGGGCGCCGGGAAACTCCGCCACCCCCTTGGACGCCGAGGCGCCCCCGAGGATCCAGAGCTCGACGTTCCGAATTTCCTCGCGCGAGAGTAGCGGCTTACCCTCAGAGGGCATCACTTCCTCGTCGGTCGCCGGCAGGGTGATGCGGCGGTAGAGCTCGCTGCCAGCCGCGTTGCCCGGCCGCACCATCGCGCCCGACTCGGCGCCCTTCATCACCCAAGCGAAGCTGTCGAGCCGAAGTCCGGCCTTCTGCTTTTCCGGCCCGTGGCAGACCACGCAGTGGCGCTCGAGGATCGGATCGATGCGGTCCTGGTAGAAAGTCGTTTCCGCACCGAGCGGTCCAGCCGCAAGCAGCAACCCCAGCGCCAGGCGACGGTGGACCCGGGAAAGTTCAGGCAAGGATGGCATCGATGACCTTGGCGGGGAGCACCCCGGTGAGACGTTGGTCGAGCCCCTGGAAGCGGAACGAGAGGCGATTATGATCCAGTCCGAAGAGGTGAAGCATCGTGGCGTGGAGATCACGGATGTGCACCGGGTCCTTCACGATGTTGTAGGAGAAATCGTCCGTCTCGCCGAAGCTCAGTCCTGGCTTCACGCCGCCGCCCGCCATCCACATACTGAAACAGCGCGGGTGATGGTCGCGGCCGTAGTTCTCCGCCGAAAGCACGCCCTGCGAGTAGCACGTCCGACCGAACTCCCCGCCCCACACGACCAGCGTGTCGTCAAGCAGCCCGCGACGCTTCAGGTCGGTAACGAGCGCGGCGGTCGGCTGGTCCGACTCCTCGGTCATCAGCTTGATGTTGCGCGGCAGGTTGCTGTGCTGGTCCCAGCTACGGAGGAAAATCTGGGTGAAGCGGACGCCCCGCTCCGCCAAGCGGCGGGCCATCAGGCAGTTGTAGGCGTAGGTGCCCGGCTCCTTGGCCTTCTCGCCGTAAAGGTCCCAGGTCGACTGCGGTTCGGACGAGAGGTCAGCCAACTCGGGCACCGATGATTGCATCCGGAACGCCATCTCGTACTGGGCGATGCGGGCGTTGGTCTCCGCGTCGCCGACCCGCTCGAACAGCTGCCGGTTCAGGGCGTTGACGCCGTCGATCATCGCCCGGCGCACGTCGCCGCTCACCCCGGGCGGATTGTTGAGATGCAGCACGGGATCCCCGGCGGAACGCAGCGCGACCGCGGCGTGCTCGGGGGAGAGGAAACCGGACGACCACAGGCGATTCGAGAGGGCCTGCACATTCGTGCGGTGTGGCATCTTCGAGGTCATCACGACGAAGGTCGGTAACTCGTCGTTAACGGCGCCCAGTCCGTAGGAGAGCCACGAGCCGAGGGACGGCCGGCCGGGGAACATATTGCCCGTGGTGAGCTGCAGGATCGCGGGCTCGTGGTTGATCGCCTCGGTGTGAAGCGACTTCATCACGCAGAGCTCGTCGGCGATGCGCGCGGTGTGGGGAAACAGTTCCGAGACCCAGTGCCCGGCCTGGCCGTGCTGCGCGAACTTGTAGACGCTCGGCGCGATGGGGAAGCGGGCCTGGCTCGCGGTCATCCCGGTCAGCACCTGCCCACCGCGCACCGACTCGGGCAGATCCTGGTCGAACATCCGCTGGAGGACCGGCTTGTGGTCCCAGGTCTCGAACTGGGACGGCGAGCCGGCCATAAAGAGGTAGATCGCGCGCTTGGCGCGGGGCGCGTAATGCGGAGCGAGCACCGCAGGGCTGGCGGCAGTCTGGGCGGCCAGCGGGCGGCCAAGGAGGCTGGCGAGCCCGGCCCAACCGAGGGCCTGCATCCCGCGCCCGAGGAAGTGCCGCCGCGTCTCGAGGGCCAGCCACTCCCGGCGCAAGGCGTCGGGCAGACCGGGCAGGCTCCAGATCGAGGGCCCCTCCCCCGCGTGGTCGGAGCAGAGGTGGGGATCGCGGGCGAAGGGATTTTCCGGGGAGTGCATCGGAAGGCCGCTATTTATTGAGGAACTCGTCGAGGTTGAGGAACTGGCTGGCCGCCATCGTCCAAACCGCGCGCTCCGTCGCGGACCAGTCGCCGGGGCCGACCGGCGAGGCACCCACCTTCAGGAGGGCGGCCGCCTGCTCCGGCTGGGCGGCGAACAGGGACTGCAGCCGCGCGAGGGAATCCAGCAGCACCTTTTCCTCCGTGGGCGCGAGTGGGCGCGCCAGGGTGGCCAGAGCCACGAAGCGGAGCCGCTCCTCGCTGCGGGCCGCGGCGTCGAGCGCGCGTTCGCCGAGCTTGCGGGCGGCCTCGACCCATTGCGGGTCGTTGAGCGTCACAAAGGCCTGCAGCGGCGTGTTGGTCCGGGCCCGCCGGGAGCAGACGACCTCGCGGGAGGTGGCGTCAAAGGTCTCGAGGCTGGCCGGCGGGGAAGCCCGTTTCCAGAAGGTGTAGAGGCTCCGGCGGTACAGCCCCTCGCCCTCCGAGGACACGTAGGTGCGGGTGTTCGACTCCGGCATCGCGACTTCCTCCCAGATGCCCGGAGGCTGGTAGGGTTTGACTGGCGGCCCGCCGAGCCGCTCGACCAGCAGGCCGGCCGAAAACAGCGCTGAATCCCGCAACATCTCTCCATCCATCCGGAAACGCGCCCCCCGCCCCAGCCACTTGTTGCCGGGATCGCGCGCAAGGACCGGCGCCGGCGCGGCCACGGCCTGGCGGTAGGTCGCCGAAGTGAGCAGCAGGCGATACAGGCGCTTCACGTCCCAGCCGCTCTCGCGGAACTCCACCGCCAGCCAGTCGAGCAGTTCCGGGTGCGTCGGACGATCGCCCATCACGCCGAACTCCCCGCTCGACTCCACCAGCCCCCGCCCAAAGACCTCCTGCCACATTCGGTTGACCGCCACGCGCGCGAACAAAGGATGCTCCGGCGTCAGGAGCCACTCGGCCAAGCCGCGACGGTCCACCGGCGCCCCCGCAGGCAGGGGCGGCAGGAAGTGAGGGACGGAGGGCCCCACCCGCTCCCCGCGGGCGAAGTAATCGCCACGCTTCAGCACGTCGGAATAGGCCGGGGTCGTCTTCTCGGCGGCGATCAGCGTGGCGTCACCGTCGCGCGTCAGGGTCTCCAGCGCGGCATCGTGGGCCGCGGCCAGCGCCGCCAGGCTGCGATGCTCGGGATCCTTCTCGCCGAGGAAGAAACGGTCGGCGACCACGAAGGCCTCATCCGTGGTCCAGCGCCGCGGGTCGGGTTCCCGGGCCGTGATCTCGGCTGCGAGATCCTCAAAGGGCAGGCGCTGCACCTCCTCGCCGGCCAGAGCCCGGCGGTAAAAACGAAAATCCTGGTAACGGGTCTCCCGCATCGGGTTGTAGTCGTCCCGCCGCCCCACGTGCATCGCGGCATCGGTGCGGATGGAGACTCCGGCGGGCAGCTGATCGAGCCGGATCTCGGTCTCGGCCGGCCGGCCGTTCAGGAAGATGCGCATCCCGGACGCCCGGCGGGAACCATCGTAGGTGACGAACACGTGGACCCACTCGTCGCGGGTGATGAGACCCGGCCGGGTGGTGACCAGCAGTCCGGAGCGCACCGGCGGGGGCGGGATCACGAGCCGGCGCGAAGGCGCCTTCGCCTTGGGTGCCGGGGCCTCAACCACCTCCTCCGCGGACGGCGGCGGCACATCGGGAACAAGGGCAAAGTAGACCTGCAACCCCTCCTGATAGACATCCCAACCCGCGCCCCCGCGCCGCTTCTCGTCGCCCATCCGCGCGAAGAGCGACCCGTTGCCCGTGCCGGTGCGTACGCCGCCGCCGGGCTTCGCGCGGAGCAAAATCCAGCCGCCGGTGGAGAACTTGTCCCCGGCGTCGACATCCCCCTCGGCGCCGAGGCTGAGCCGCGTGTGGATGTCCATCCGCATCGAGGGCCAGAACCAGCTGCTCTCGCCCCAGATCAGCGGGTTGGTGTCCGCCTTGAACTCCGTCGTGCGCGGGTGCGGCGCGGCATTGCGCACCACGTCGCCCTTGCCCTCGTCCAGCCGGAGCCGCACCTCGAGGGCCTCCGTCGAGACCGGCTGGGGGCAGTTGCCGGCCGCCAGCCAGCCGCCAGCCAATTCCCGCGCTTGGGCGCGGCGGCGCTGCAGCCGTTCCTGCACGTCAGCCCTCGCCTGCAGGAGGAAGGCGGCCGCCGCGGACTGCTCGGGCCGGGGCACGCGGATCACGGGTGCCGGCTCGGCGATGTTGAGATCCCAGGGCTTCTCCGCCGTGTTCCCCAGGAAGGCCGCCAGCCCGTAGAAGTCCTTCGTCGTGATGGGATCAAACTTGTGGTCGTGGCACGCGGCGCAACCGGTGCTGAGCCCAAGGAACGTCGCGCCAAAGGCCTCCACACGGTCGCGGGTCTGGTTGACGAAGACCTCCTCCGGGATGGTGCCGCCCTCGTTGGTCGTGAGATTGCACCGCATCAGGCCGGTCGCGACCAGCTGGTCAATCGTGCGCGCGGGGAGCAGGTCCCCCGCCAGCTGGTCCCGGACGAAGGCGTCGAAACGCTGGTTCGCGTTAAAGGAGCGCACCACGTAGTCTCGATACGGCCAGATGGCGCGGTAATTGTCGAAATGGACGCCGTGCGTGTCCGCGTAACGGACATAGTCCAGCCACTGCCGCGCCCGGTGTTCCCCGTAGCGCGGGCTCGCCAGCAGTCGGTCGACCGCC
>JBILWD010000047.1:0-16716 GCA_044370095.1 Opitutaceae bacterium
CGAAATGAAAGGAAGGCCGGCCTCGGCGAGCCGGCCGAGGGCGGCGCTGGTCTTGGCCATCTGCATCAGCGAGTAAATGCCCTCCTGCATCCGGGCGCCGCCGGACGCGCTGAAGATGATGCACGGGATGCCGCGGGTACGCGCGAGCTCGATCGCCCGCGTGATCTTTTCCCCGGCCGCCGCCCCCATCGCGCCACCGCAGAATCGGAAATCCATCACGGCGACCGCCACCTCCAGCCCGTGGATCCGGCCTGTGCCGCTGACGACCGCCTCGGTCAGACCGCTTTCCTTCTCGTAACGACGGATGCGATCGGGATAGGGCTGCGAGTCGACGAACTTCAGCGGATCGCTGGAACGGATCGCGGCGTCACACTCGACGAACGTCTCCGGATCGAAGAGGTTGGCGATCCGCGCCCGGGCGCCCAAGGGGAAATGATGCCCGCTCTTGGGCGAGACCATCTGGTTGTCCTCCAACTCCTTATTGAAGAGGATATCACCAGAACTGGGGTCCTTGGTGTAGAGACCCTTCGGGATGTCCTTCTTCCGGACCTTCCGCACGGTGTACGTCGGTTTGTCGAAGTGCATAAGGCAGGGGTTTTAGCCGTGGGCGAGGGTGGCTACATCCACACGTTCCCCGCCCCCTGCACGGAGCGCGAGGGCGCACGCGTTGACCGTGGAACCGGTGGTGAAGACATCGTCGACCAAGACATATCGGGCCGCGGACCGTAGCGGGGCTCCGGGGGCGAGTGCAAAGGCATTCTGCAGGTTCGCCCGCCGCCGCTCACGGTCGAAAGCGGTCTGCGTCGCCGTGTCGATCCGGCGCACCAGCAGGGATTCGACCGTGGTTTCCCCGCCGGCCTCCCGGGCGAGTTCGGCGGCAAGCAGCGCGGACTGGTTATAGCCACGCTCGCGCCGCTTGCGCGGATGGAGGGGCACGGGCACCAGCCGTGCTCCCCGCACGTGCTCTAGCAGGTGGGGAGCGCCCCGGAAAAGCGCGGCGCAATCGGCGAGAAGGTGAAGACCGTGGTGGTATTTGAGGCCGATCACTAGCGCTCGCACGGACCCCGCGAACAGGCAAGCGGTGCGCGCCTCACCGTAGGCCGCGACGAGACCGACGCAGCGGGGGCATTCCCGCTCCCCCTCGACGATGCCGTGGAAGGGATGCCCGCACCCCGTGCAATGGGGCGGCCGCACCCACGCCACGGCGGCTTGGCAAGGGAGGCAGAGATGTCGGAATCCGGCCGGCGTCTCCGCGGGGTCCACCAACCCGCCGCAGTGGACGCAGTTGGGAGGGAACGCGACCGCGGCTAGCCGGCGTCCCAAGCGCCAGGTCCGGGGGGCGAGCGCGCTTAGTACCATACTTGCTCGAGAAAAAGCCCCTGCGCAGGCGCCGTCTGGACGACGGGGGTGCGCTGTCCGCTGGCCAACATTTCGCCCACGGCGGCCGGCGTCAGCCTCCCCTCCCCGACCGCCACGAGCACCCCGGCGAGGCTACGAACCATCTTGTAGAGAAAGCCCGGCGCCTCGGCGATGATTCGCACCCGCCGGCCGCGTCGGCGCACGTCGAGCCGGGTCAGCTCGCGCACCGTGTCCTCACGAGCCGGACCGTTGAGCGCGGTGAAGGCGCGGAAGTCGTGCCGGCCGTGTAGCAGCGCGGCGGCGGACCGCATCGCCTCCAAGTCTAGGGGCCGGAAGACGGGCCAACAGAAAGGCCGCGAGAAAGGATCCGCATCCCCGAGGTGCAGGTAATACACATAGCGCTTGGCGCGAACCGCGAAACGGGCGTGGAAGTCCGGGGTCGCCTGTCGGACGGAGCGGATCTGAATCGCAGGCGGCAACTCGCTGCGGAGCGCCGCGAGCAGGCGCGCGTTGCCGTGCGGCCAATCGGCGTCGAAATGAAACACTTGGCCCCGGGCGTGAACGCCCGCGTCGGTACGGCCGCTGCCGTGGATCCGGACCGGTCCCTTGAAGACCGCGGCCAGCCGCGCCTCGATTACGTCCTGGATCGCGTTTCCCCCGACCTGGCTCTGCCAACCGGAGAAGGGGCCTCCGTCGTAGGCACAAACGGACCGCCATCTCGTGCTCACGTATCCCCCCCCTCACCCGCTCCGACCGGGGGCGGAAACTTCTGGTCGAGGTAATCCTGCAGGATCAGGGTGGCGGCCCGCGAATCGATGACGCCGCTGGCCCGGACCGCGCGCCGGCGCGACGGCGGCAGGGACGCCTCCGCCTCGTGGCTGGTGAGGCGCTCATCAACCAGGTGGACCGGGCAACCGAGCGCGGCGCCCAACCGGGCCGCGAAGGCCTCGGCTTCCTTTGCCTTCGGTCCCGCGGTGTCATCCATATTCAACGGGTGGCCGACGACCAGCTCGCGGATGCCACGCTGGCGGGCCAGGGCCAGCAGCGCCTCCCAGCGGCGGGCAGGATCCGCATCGACAAGGGCCGGCAACGGCGTTGCCACCCCCAGCTCGTCCCCATAGCTGAGGCCGATCCGGCGGGTGCCGTAGTCAATCCCGAGGAAGCGCATCGGCCGGATTCCGGCGCCGGCACCCCGGCGGCGCAATTTCATTTGCGGCGCGCGCGCATCACCCTTGCGTAACGCGATGACACCGCCGCCTGAGCTCTCCCCGGCCGATCTCGCCCGGTACGGCCGGCATCTGTCGCTGGCGGAGATCGGCGTGGAAGGGCAGCGCAAGCTCGCAGCGGCCCGAATATTGGTGGTGGGCGCGGGCGGCCTCGGCAGCCCCGCCGCGCTCTACCTCGCCGCCGCGGGCGTAGGCACGCTGGGGATCGCCGATTTCGACCGGGTTGAACGGCACAACCTCCAGCGCCAGCTCCTCCACGAGGACAGGGACGTCGGCGCGCCCAAGGTCGAGTCGGCGCTCCGTCGGCTGCGGGCGGTAAACCCGGGGATCAGGCTCCACGCTCACCCGGAGGGAGTCCAGCCCGGCACGGCGCTCAATCTGTTTTCCAACTATGACGTGATCGTGGACGGTACAGACACCTTCGCCAGCCGCTACCTCAACAATGATGCCGCAGTCCTCACCGAGCGGCCGCTGGTGCACGGCAACGTTTTCCGCTTCGACGGGCAGCTCAGCGTGTTCGATCCGGCCCGGGGCGGGCCGTGTTACCGCTGCCTTTTCCCGCAGCCGCCCCCGGCGGGTGCGGTGCCCTCGTGCGGCGAAGCAGGTGTCCTAGGCGCGCTCTGCGGCGTGATCGGTAGCCTGCAGGCGCTCGAGGCGATCAAGCTGGTTACGGGCGCCGGCGAACCCTTACGCGGGCGCCTGCTGGCACACGACGCCCTGGCGCAGCGTTTCCAGATCTTGAGCCTCGCGCGGGATCCGGGTTGTGCCGTCTGCGGCACGGCTCCCGTCATCCGCAGCCTAGAGCCGGAGCGTTACGCGACGGCCTGCGCCCTCCCCCTTCCCCCTTCCGTTATGCCTGAGTCCTTCCCTCTGGAACTTTCCGTCACCGCCGCCCGCGACCTAGTCCGTCAGGGCCCGGCCCACGTCCGCATCATCGATGTCCGTGAACCCCACGAACTGGAGATCTGCCGGCTCGACGGCGCGGAGCACATCCCGATGCGCCGGATTCCCGAGCGGCTCGCGGAGCTTTCGCGCGACCAGCACCTGCTGATCCTCTGCCACCACGGCAGCCGCAGCCTACACGTCACCCGTTACCTGCGGCAGCAAGGGTTCACGGCCGTGAGTAACGTGGCCGGGGGCATCGAGGCCTGGGCGGCCGAACTCGATCCTTCCCTCGCCCGCTACTGAGCCTCGGCGACCCTCAGGGGCCGTAGAGCAGGTACTCGCTCCGGAGCGCCGCGAAGGCGCGCAGTTCCGGGGCCCACTCCTCCGCCAGCGCGGCCGCGGGCACGTCCGCCAGCAGTCCCTCGCGGACCCGCGGGTGCCCGAGCACGCGGTCGAAATAATCGGCGTGGAATTCGAGTTGGTTCCCGCCGAGCCGGCGCACCTCCGCGAGGAGCGCGATCGTGGTCAGGACGGGGCGGAAAGCCTCGCGGTCGCCCACGTGGAGCTGGACGCCCCCGCAACGCTGGCCGGCGAACTTCGAGAAGGTGGGCGTGAACCACGCCTCGCGGAAGCGCACCCCGGGAAGATCCAGCGCGTTCAGGCCGCGGGCCAGCACGTGGCCGTCCAGCCAGGGCGCGCCGCACAACTCGAAGGGGCGGGTCGTGCCGCGACCCTCGGAAAGCGTGGTGCCCTCGAGCATCACCTGCCCGGGGTAAACCACCGCGGCATCCACGGAGGGTAAATTAGGCGAGGGCAGGATCCACGGGAGCCCGGTGGACTCGAACCAGTCCCCGCGGCGCCAGCCCGCCATCGGCACGACCGTCAGGTCGGCGGGGTGCGGCAGGAACCGCGCGTTGAACAGGCGCGCGAGCTCGCCGGCGGTCATCCCGTGGCGCAGCGGCACCGGATAAAGGCCGATGAAGGAGCTGTATTCGGGGAAACGGAGAACCGGGCCCTCCATCACGGCGCCGGTGATGGGATTGGGCCGGTCGAGCACCACGAAGGGGATGCCCGCCTCCGCGGCGGCCTGCATCGCGTAGACCATCGTCGCAACGTAGGTGTAGACGCGGGTCCCGACGTCCTGCAGGTCGAAGACCATCACCTCGATCGACTCCAGCATCCGGGGTTCGACCGTCTTGCCATCGTGGCGGGTGTCGTACTCCCGCATATAGGCGTCGATGCGGGTGAGCATATCCGCCGGCGGTCGCTGCGTCTCCCCGTAGAGGCTGAACACCGGGAGCCCGAGATGCGGATCGCGGTAGAAAGGCACGTACTCCCCGGCCTGGGCATCGCCGCGCACGCCGTGCTCGGGACCGTAGAGCGCGACGAGGTCCACCTCCGGATGCGCGCGGAGGAGCTCCGCTGACGAACGCAGTCGCGCATCGACGGCGGTGGGGTTGGTGACCAACCCCACCCGTCGGCCCCGCAGCAGATCAAGGCGGGACTCCAGCAGGACTTCGATGCCGGGCTTCACGGCCGGCTACTTCGCGGCCGGCTTGGGCGCTGTCGTGAGCGGAAAGTCGTCCGAGCGGAAGGGCGTCGCGGGCAAACCGTCCGCCGAGTAGAGGTTGCAGACCGGATTGTCGGACCACGCGTACCGGACCGCCACGGGGGCGGGCACCTGCGCGCTGGAGACCTCGACCCGATCGGAGCCGAGGATCTTCCCGATGGCCCAGTGCCACACGCGATCCTCGCCGCAGAGCGCGAAACCGCGGACCTCCGCGACATCGAAGGCGCGCAGCGAGCTACCGAAGGTGTCGAGCGTGACGACCGCCTTGCCGCCCTCGAACTGCGCGGCGCGGAACTCCGGGCTCCGGTGCGGGAGGGTCCGCCCGTAGTCCCGGGCGAGGGCGATCCGGGCAAGGCGCGCGGCGACCTCCTGTTTGTTGCGGGGATGGATGTCGCGCCCCTCGCCCACATCGATGATCACGGCCTGGCCGGTGTTGGGCAGGCGCTGGGTTTTCGTCTGGGCCTCGCGCAGTTCGGCCCAATCGCTCTCGCCGGGCCGGGGCTTCTCCTCGCGGAAGTCGGCCAGTTGCACCCAATAGAAGGGGAAATCACCCTGGCCCCATTCCTTGCGCCACTGTTCGATCATAAAGGGAAAGAGGGTGGCGTAGGCGTGCGCGCGGCCGGCGTTGGATTCACCCTGGTACCAGATCACGCCCTTCATCCCGTAGCCGAGCGTCGGGTGCACCACGCCGGCGAAGATGTTGCCCGGCCGGGCGTTCCCCGTGAGCCAGTCCTGGGGAGCGCGGGGGGCGGCCTTCTTGGCGGCCTTGGCCTTCGCGGCGTCGTCCCGGTGCTTCTGCAGGGAGGCCTCGAATGCCGCACGGCCCTCAGCGGAGAGCAGCTTCGCCTCCTGACTGCGGGCGCCCTCGATCTCCGCGGCGAAACGGGGATCCAACTCCAGAGAACTGCGGCGCACCCAAGCCTCGGCGGCGGAACCGCCCCACGCGTTGTCGATCAGCCCGACCGGGACCTTGAGCACCTGATGCAGGTAGCGGCCGAAGAGCAGTCCGACCGCGCTGAACGAGGGCGTAGTCGTAGGCGAGGCCGCCTCCCACTTGCCCTTGAAGTCCGTCTGCAACTCCTGCGTGCCGACCTGCGGCACGGAGATCAGGCGCACCTGCGAAAGGTCCGTGGCCAGCGCCTCAAGGTCGCCGTGGTACGACTGCGCGAGCGACCACTGCATATTCGACTGGCCGGAGCACATCCAGACCTCACCGACCAGCACGTTCTGGAGGGCCCGCTGGCTGGAACCGGCGATCGTCAGCGCACGGTTCTCGGCGCTGGCAGGTAAGGGGGCGAGGCGGACGGTCCAGCGTCCGTCGGCGCCCGCGGCGGCGCGGTGCGTCTGTCCAGCGAAGGTGACTGTCACGGAGGTGCCGGGAGTGTCCCAACCCCAGATCGGATTCGACTGCCGCTGCTGCAGGACCATCCCGTCGCTGATGATCGCGGGGAGCCGCAGTTGCGCGTGGGCGAGGGGCGCGGCGATCGTCAGGATCGCGAGGAGGAGGGGGAGCGGGGATCTCATATGGGTAAGCGGGAGAGGTGTACGGCGTTCTCCGCGCCGGATGCAATCCCGGGCTGGGTGGAACGACCTTGCCCCCAGCCCGCGCCGCCGCGAGAACGCGGCGATGCCTCCCGCCCCTTCACTCCCGCTTTCCCGCCGGGAATTCCTCCTGCGCTCCTCCACGGTCCTGATCGCCGGCTCCCTCGTGTCAGCCGCCGAATCCCCTCCGCTCCCGTTGGTGGACATCCACCAGCACACCAACTATGGCGGCGGCCGGGACAAGGTGACCTACGCGCCCGTGCTGCCGCGTCCGCGGCAAGATGGCGATCTGGTAGGCCACCAGCGGGCGCTGGGTGCCACGCAGACCATTCTGCTGCCCTCGGGGCGTCCGGTGGCGCGGGTGTCGACCCACCAGGGCCGAGCCAACGGGCTGGATAGCACCTGTACGGGCAACGACGACTGCCTCGCTATCGCGCGGCGGCATCCGGGGGAGTTTTTCTTCGGCGCCAACGAGGTAAGCGACCTCGAGGACGCGCCGGCGGTGATCGAGAAGTACCTCAAGCTAGGGGCGGTGATCATTGGCGAGCAGAAGTTCGGCGTGGAGTGCGATGCGCCCGCGATGCGGCGGCTCTACGCCCTAGCCGCCGACTTCGGAGTGCCGATCCTACTCCACTGGCAGACCGGCAGCTACAACCACGGTTTTGATCGTTTCCACCGGATGCTGGAGCAGCATCCGCGCACGAATTTTATCGGTCACGCCCAGACCTGGTGGGCCAACATCGACGCGGCCAACGTCGATGATCCGCGCAACCTTTACCCCCGCGGCAAGGTCAAGCCCGGCGGCCTCACGGACCGCTACCTGCGAGACTATGCCAACCTCTTCGCTGACCTCTCGGCGGGCTCGGGCCTGAACGCGTTCGCCCGGGATCCCGAGCACGGGCGTGCGTTCCTCGAGCGGCATCAGGACAAGCTGCTTTACGGCAGCGACTGCACCGACGTGAACGCGGTGCCGGTGCAATGCTCCGGCGCCCGACAACTGGCCCAGGTGAAGGCCCTGTCCCCCTCCCTAGCCGTGGAGCGGAAGATCCGGTACGAGAACGCCCGCCGGCTCTTCCGCCTCGCCGGCTAGGCGCTCACGCCCGGCCCGCGAGCGCGCGGAGCATCCGCCGGGTCGTCTCGGTCCCCTTGCGCATCACGTCGAGGTTGAAGCTCTCGTTGGGGGCGTGGAGGTTGTCCTCGGGGAGGAACAGCCCCATCATCACCGAGTCGAGCCCGGTCACCCGCTTGATGTCCGAGATGATCGGCACGCTGCCGCCCTCGCGGAGGTACAGCGGCGCGCGGCCCCACACCTCGCGCACCGCCTGCTCCGTGGCCTGGAAGGCGCGAGCGAGCACCGGTGACTGGTCCGGCGGTGTGTTGGACCGCCCCGGAGGCACCACCACGTAGGGATCGCCCTGGTGCTGGTCGACGAACTCGAGGCGGATGCCCTTCGGCACGCGCGCGCGAATCGTATCCATCACCAGTTTCTTAATCCGCTCCGGCCGCTGATTCGGCACGAGCCGACAGCTGATCTTGGCGAACGCCTTACTCGGGATGACCGTCTTGGTCCCCTCGCCTTGGTATCCGCCGCCGATCCCATTGAATTCAAGCGTGGGTTGAAACCGGGACGACTCGAAGGGATTGAATCCCGGGGTGGTGTAGAACGTATCAATGCCGAGGAATTCCGCGTAGGCCCGCTCGTCCGTGCCGAGGCGGCGCAGTTCCTCGCGCTCCCACGGGTGAACGTCCAGCACGTCGTCGTAGAATCCCGGCACGTTGACGCGACCCTCCGGCGTGTGGAGCGTCGCGAGGATCTCCGCGAGGGCTTGGATCGGGTTGCGCAGCACCCCGCCGTGCAGCCCCGAGTGCAGGTCGCCCTTGGCGCCAGTGAGATGGACGTCGAACAGGGCCAGCCCCCGCAGGCCACAGGTGAGAACCACCTGGTCGGGATTGGGTAGCGCCGTATCTGAGAGGAAGACGAAGTCCGCCTGCCGGAGCCGGTCCGCATAACGCTCGAGGAACTTCGGGAAGCTGGGGCTACCCATCTCCTCCTCGCCCTCGATCAGGAAGGTAATGCGGAGCGGAAGCGCGGGATCCTCCTCTAGCGCCTGCGCGACGGCGGCGACGTTGGTCAGCAGCGGGCCCTTGTTGTCGGCGGCCCCGCGGCCGTAGATCCGGTTCCCGATGATTGTGGGCTCGAAGGCGGGAGTGCGCCAGAGCTCCAGCGGATCCGCGGGCTGCACGTCATAGTGCCCGTAGATCACGACGTGGGGCCAGCGGGGATCGCCCCCGCGGTGGGCCAGGACGATGGGGTGGAGGTCGGTGCGCACCACTTCGACCTCGAAGCCGATCGAGCCGAGTAGGCCGGAGATGAACTCCTGGGCGCCCTGCATCCCCGCGCGGAAGCGCGAGTCGGCGGAGACGCTGGGATGGCGGATGAATTCCTGCAGCTTGGCGACGGGGTCGAACATGGTGGGTTGGGATTCGCGGATTGCGTCGGACGGTGGGCAGGTTCCGGCGGGAGGCAAGGGCGGGCGCTGGAACAACGACGGCGCCCGGCTCAGTGTTTGAAGTGGCGGCAACCGGTGAAGACCATCGCCATGCCACGCGCGTCGGCGGCGGCGATCACCTCCGCATCCCGCAGCGCGCCGCCGGGCTGGATGGCCGCAGTGGCTCCGGCATCGGCGGCGGCCAGCAGGCCATCGGGGAACGGGAAGAGCGCCTCGCTGGCCACCACAGAGCCTTGGAGGGACAACCCGGCCTCGCCGGCCTTCCACACCGCGATCCGCGAACTGTCGACGCGGGCCATCTGGCCGGCCCCGACCCCGAGCGTGCGCTCCCCCTCGCAATAGACGATGGCATTGGACTTCACGTGCTTGCAAACCTTCCAGCCGAAGAGGAGCGACGCCATCTCTGCGGGGGACGGCGCGCGGCGGGTGACCACCTTGAATTCGTCCACCTTGCCCAGCGTGCGGTTCGCGTCCTGGAGCAGTACGCCCCCGATCACGGAGCGGATTTCTTGCAGGGCGTCCGCTTGGAGCCCCTCCTTGGCGACCATCAGGCGCAGGTTTTTCTTCCGCCCGAGGATCGCGAGCGCCTCCTCGCTAAACCGGGGAGCGATAATGACCTCCGTGAAGATCTCGGCTATGGCGCCGGCCAGCGCGCCGTCGAGGGTCTGGTTCACGATGACGATCCCGCCAAAGGGCGCTTGGCGATCTGTCGCGTAGGCCTGTTCCCAGGCCGCCAGCAGCGTGTCGGCACTCGCTACGCCGCACGGGTTGGTGTGCTTGAGGATCGCGACCGTGGGCCGGTTAAACTCGCCGATGAGCTGGGTCGCGGAAGTGATGTCGAGGAGATTGTTGTAAGAGAGCTCCTTGCCCTGCAGTTGCTGAAAGTGATCGTGGAATGAGCCGTAGAGGGCGGCCCGCTGGTGCGGGTTCTCCCCGTAGCGTAGCGTCTGCGCACGGGGCCAAGACAGGGTCAACCGGGCGGGGAAGCCGGCAAGGGTATTCAGATCGGGAACCTCGGCTTGGCTCTCGAGGTAACGGGCGATCGCGGCGTCGTAAGCGGCTGTCCGCTGAAACACCTTAAGCGCGAGCGCACGGCGCAAGCGGGCCAGCTCCTCCGGGGCGGAAGCCTCCGCCGCGAGGGCGGCGAGGACGGAGTCGTAGTCGTCGGGGTCGCAAACCACCGTGACGCTTTCGTGGTTCTTCGCGGCGCTGCGCAGCATTGATGGTCCGCCGATGTCGATGTTCTCGACCGCCTCCTCGAACGCGACGTCAGGCTTAGCCACCGTTTGCTCGAACGGGTACAGGTTCACGACCACGAGATCGATCAGGTCGATGCCGTTGGCCGCGGCCTGCGCGAGGTGCTCTGCCTTGTCGCGCCGGCAGAGCAAGCCGCCGTGCACCTTAGGGTGCAGCGTCTTTACCCGCCCCTCCATAATCTCCGGGAACCCGGTGTGTCGACCGACCTCGGTGACCGGCAGGCCGGCCTCCGCGAGCAGGCGGGCGGTGCCGCCGGTGGATAGCAGGGTGAAGCCGTGCCGCTCGGCGAGGTCGCGAGCGAAGGCGACCAAGCCGCGTTTGTCGGAGACCGAAAGGAGCGCGAATTTAGCCATAAACGCGTGTTCTTTCCCTGCCCTCCCGTGCGCAGCAAGCGCGAAAGCCGCGCGGCCGCTTGCGGCCCGGGGCGCGCGAGTCATTGGTTTACGCGTGTCCCCGCCGAGTGAACTTCCCGGGCTCAGCGCCCACCTCGACCGCCTCTGCCACCACCACGGCGGGGCAAGCCTCCCGCCGGACAAGCCGCACGCCTTCGTCTACTTCGTGACCATCCGCAACGCCTCGGACCGCACCGTGACGCTCCTTGGACGCAAGTGGGTGATCGAGAACGCGGACGGTAGCCGCACGGTCATTGAGGGGGATCGCATCGTCGGCGAGACGCCACGGCTCGCGCCGGGCGAGCAGTTTTCCTATAATAGCTTCCTCGTGACGGGCGCGGACGCCCGCGTGCACGGCAGCTTCCACGGGCTTGACGACCACGGGGGCCGCGTCTGCGTGATGCTGGCGCCCTTCGAACTGCGGGTTCCGCGCGGGGAAAACGAGGCGGGCGGCTGAGCCTAGCTGCGGGAAATGCGGCGCGGCCGCGTTTCGTTCTGGTTTCCGCCGAGCCTTTGCCCTTTGCTGGTCCGGAATGAAGTTAATCGACCTGAACCGCGCGGGCGGCATTGGCGCCAACGCGTTGTTCATCCAACTCGGCGACCTGAAGATCCTGATTGATTGCGGGCTGAACCCGAAAGAAGTGGGCCGGAAGGCGACGCCGGACTTCTCGCCGCTGCGCGGGGTCGAACTGGATCTGATCATCATCACCCACTGCCACTTAGATCATATTGGCAGCCTTCCCGCTCTGCTGCGCGAGCAGAAGCAGGCCCCGGTGGTGATGACCACCTCTAGCCGGATGCTGATCGAGCGGATGCTCCACAATTCGGCCAACGTGATGCTGCGGCAGAAGGAAGAGGCGAACATCCCCGACTACCCGCTCTTCACCCACGACGAGATCGACCGCCACGCACGGCGGCTGACCGGAATCCCCTACGGCCAAGCGAAGCGTATCCGGGGCAGCCGCGACGAGGTCGAGATCATCTTCCATCCCGCGGGCCACGTGGCCGGCGCCGCCGGCGTCGAGCTCCACTACAAGCACCGCAGCATCTTCTTCACCGGGGACGTACTCTTCGAGAACCAGCGGACCCTGGCCGGGGCCAAGTTCCCGGCGGGACACTTTGACACCGTCGTGACTGAGACCACCCGCGGGGCGACCGAGCGCCCGGCGGGCAAGGAGCGGGTGCACGAGGTGGCCCGCCTGGTCGCGACGGCGAACGACACCCTCCACCGCGGAGGCTCGCTCCTGCTGCCCGTCTTCGCGCTGGGCCGGATGCAGGAGCTGTTCGCGATCCTGCACGACGCGCGTAAGTTCGGCCGCCTCGCCGACTGCACGATCTACACCGGGGGGCTGGGCGTCGATCTGGCGGACTACTTCGACGAGATCGCCCGGAAGACCAAGCACGTGCAGTTCAATCGGAATATCCTCAAGGACCTCAAGGTGAAGCCGCTGCCGCGGCAGCTGAAGCCCGGCACGGAACCTGCGCCCCGCTCCATCTACGTTGTGAGCTCGGGGATGATGGTGGAGAAGACCCCGAGCTATGTGCTCGCGTCCGGGATGCTCGGCCACGCCAAGCACACTATCGGCTTCGTGGGCTTCTGCGATCCCGACACTCCCGGCGGGCAGTTGCTGGCGACCAAACCTGGGGAGGATTTCCTCTTCGCCGCCGCCAACGTGAAGGCCAAGGTGCGCGCCCACGTCGAGCGCTTCGAGCTCAGCGGTCACGCAGACCGCGAGGAACTCCTTGAGTTCGTGCTGCAGACGCAGGCGCGCAAGATCGTGCTGACGCACGGCGATCCGCCGGCGCGGGCGTGGTTCGCGGAGCAGCTGACGCGCCAGCTCGGCCCCGACCGCGTCCTCGATCCCCAGCCCCTCCAAACCTATCAGGTCTGAGGCGGGATCGGAGCCCTAATCAATCACGTCGAGCTCGGGCCATTGCGCGAGCTTGCGGTGGAGCGTTCGACGGCTGAGTCCGAGCAGGGCGGCCGCGCGCGTACGGTTACCGCGGGACTTGAGTAGAGCTTCGCGGAGCAGCCGTTTCTCATTTTCCTCCACCGAGAGCGAGAGCGCGGCTGGAGTCGAAGGCGCGGGCGCGCCCCCCTCCGGCGCCACCAGAACATTGACCGGAGGCGCCGGCGCGGGGGTATCCCCCCGGAACCTAGACTCCAAGTCGTACTCGGTGAGGCTCCCGCCACGACGGAGGACCACCACGTTCTCACAGAAATTCCGGAGCTCGCGAATATTCCCCGGCCAAGGGTAGCGCTGGAGGGTACGCAGCGCTCCAGGCTCCACCGTGAGGGGCGGGACCGCGTTCTCGGTGGAAAACTGGCGAATAAAGTGCGCGAGGAGCAGCGGGATATCATCCGCCCGCTCCCGCAGCGGCGGCATCCGGATACGGATCACATTCAGGCGGAAGAAGAGATCCTCGCGGAAGCGCCCCTGGCGGACCATTGCCTCTAGGTTGCGGTTGGTGGCGGCCACCAGCCGCACGTCGAGCTCTACCGACTTGGAGCCGCCGACCCGCTCGATCGCCTTGGTCTCAAGGAAGCGCAGTAGCTTCACTTGAGTGGAGGCGGAGATCTCGCCGATCTCGTCAAGGAAGAGCGTTCCGCCGTCCGCGGATTCGAACCGCCCGACCCGCCGCTCGGTGGCCCCGGTGAACGCACCCCGTTCGTGGCCGAACAGCTCACTCTCTAGCAGGTTCTCCGAGAGGGCCGCGCAATGCACCGCGACGAAGGCGCCACGGGCGCGGGGGCTAGCCTGATGGACGGCCTGCGCGATGAGCTCCTTGCCCGTGCCGGATTCGCCCTCGACCAGGATCGTAGCCCGCGAGGGGGCGACCAGCCGCACCCGCTCGATGACCTCGCGCAGCGCGCCCGAGCCACCAATGATCCCCTCGAAGTTGAACTTATCGTCGAGCCGCTCGTGCAGTTGGCGGACCTCCACCTCGAGGGTGCGCGTCTTTAGGGCCCGCTGGATCAGGACCTCCAGCCGCTCGATGTTCACCGGCTTCGTGAGGAAATCCACTGCCCCGCGCTTCATCGCCTCGACGGCCGTCTCGATGTTGCCGTAGGCGGTCATCATCAGCACCGCCGGGCGCTGGGGCAGAGAGAGGGCCTTGTCGATAACCTTGAGCCCAGATTTGCCCGGCATCCGTAGGTCCGTGAGGACGACATCATAGGGCTGGCTATCAAGCAGGTTGAAGGCCTCGTCCGCGTTGGCGGCGACGGTCACGTCGTAATTTTCCGCCAGCGCCTGCTGAAGACCCTCGCGGGTGTGTTTCTCGTCGTCGACGATCAGCACGCTCGGCACCATCACCCGATCAATCGGCGGACCCCGCTGGGGGTCAACGGCAATCCGGTCCGGTACGACGCCTTTGACTCGCGTCCCGGCGGGCCGCACGGTGGCGGGGTCCGGAGCCCCAATGTCCGCCCCCACTCCCCTTCCCTTCGCCGCGCAGGGCGGCCTTGAGGCCCCCCTGCAGGCGTGGCTGGCCGGTGTGCTGCTAACCATCGCTTTGGCGGCCTCGGGGCACGCCCTCCTCTACAAGAGGGATCCGCGCTCGTCCGCGATCTGGGTGATCCTGATCTGGATCCTTCCCGTGGCGGGCCCCCTGCTCTACCTGCTGCTGGGCATCAATCGGGTGGAGCGCCGCGCCGGCCGGCTACGCGGACGGCCCGGGCGGCGCACCAGCTTTTCCCCAGAGGTCCACTACCCCGCGCGACTGCCCACGGGGGCACCGTGGGACGGACTCCAACGGTTACTCGACCGGGTAGCGGGCCGTCCGCTCACCGGTGGAAACACCCTCGAAGTGCTCGACGGGGGCGCGGCCGCCTATCCGGCGATGCTGGCGGCAATCGACGGCGCGGAGCGCTCGATCGGGCTGGCCTCTTACATCTTCGACGGGGAAGGCATCGGCCGGGAGTTCGTCGCCGCACTGGCCCGGGCGCGGGTTCGGGGCGTCGCGGTCCGGGTGCTGATCGATGACTTTGACGTTCGCTTCACCCGCGGCGGTGCGGCGCCCGCGCTGCGCGCCGCGGGGGTCACGGTGGGGGTGTTTAATCCTCCGCTCCTCCCGGCTCGCTGGAGCGCGATTCACCTGCGAAACCACCGCAAGATCCTCGTCGTCGATGGCACCACCGGGTTCACCGGCGGCCTCAACATTGACGCGCGCTACTGGCGGCCGGACGACCCGGCCAAGGCCGGCGGCGACTTGCACGCGCGGCTCCGCGGACCAGCGGTGGCGCAGCTCGGCGAGGTGTTTGCGGAGGACTGGCATTTCGTGACCGGTGAGAGCCTGCGGGGCGAGGCGTGGTTTCCCACTCCGGAACCCTCGGGCAACACGCCCCTGCGGGGCATCGCGGCCGGCCCGGACGAGCGGGGGGACCGGCTCCGCTGGGTGCTGCAAGGCGCCCTCCACGCGGCGCAACACCACGTGCGGATCGTCTCCCCCTACTTCCTGCCGGACGCCCCGCTTCTGGCCGCGCTCAATGCCGCGGCCCTCCGCGGTGTGCAGGTCGACGTGATTTTGCCGGCCCGCGGGGATCTGCCCCACGTAGACTGGGCGGTGCGCGCCAACCTGTGGCAGGTTCTCGAGGGTGGCTGCCGCGTGTGGTTCCAGCCGGCGCCCTTCGACCACACCAAGCTGCTGGTCGTGGACGACACTTGGTTTCTCCTCGGATCGGCCAACTGGGACGCGCGAAGCTTGCGCCTCAATTTCGAATTCGTACTGGAAGGTTTTGATCCCGCGATCGGCGCCACGCTGGCCGAGGCGGCGGAGACCCGCCGGCGGCGCGCTCGGCCGGTCACCGCCGCCCAGTTGGCCACGCGCTCGCTGCCGGCCAAGCTACGCGACGGGGTCGCGCGACTCTTCCTACCCTACCTCTGAACGGCGCCAGCAAGCTTGGGCCGCGGGCGATTTTGTGCTTCGGTCCGCACAATCGTATGTCCTTCCCTCGCAGCCTCGCCCTGCTCTTCGGCTTCGTCTCCCTCCTGCCCGCGGCCCAACGCCCAGGCGTTCCCGACAGCTTCGAGAGCTGGGTAAATCGCCTGACCGCCGACTGGATCCGGGACCCCGCCGCGGCCGACTCGGACGCGGCGGCGGGCAGCGGCGACGAAGAAGAGGCCGGGGCGCTCTGGACGGAGGGGCTGCAAGCGCGGAGGGATCGCCGGCTACAGCTGGCACAGGAGGGATTGGCCGGGTTGGCTCGCTGGCCGGAATCCGGGATGACGCCGTCGCAGCGGGTTTCCGCGGCGATGCTGCGCTGGCAACTGGAGCGTGTCGTGGAGGCCGCCGCGTTCGCAGATCACCAGAACCTTTCCCTGTTTGAGCAGCGGCGCGGGCTGCACGTGGCGCTCGTCGAGTCGCTAACCGAACGTGCCAGCTGGCGCCGCCCGTCCGATGTGACGCTTTATCTGGCGCGGCTGGACCGGTTCGCCCCGCGGCTCGACGAGGGGCTGGAGCTGGCCCGCGGCTCGGCCCGACGAGGCTTTGGGCCGCCGCGGTTCATCTTGGAACGCGTGCAGACGCAGCTGCGGATGTTCCTCGACCACGCGCCGGCGGCGAATCCCCTCGTCGCCACGCTCGGCGAGCGGATGAAGGGCATCGAGGGGCTGACGGCGGCCGCGCAGGCCGAGGCGCTGGCGAAGGCGCGCACGCTGGTGACGGACGAGATCCGGCCGGCCTACCAGCGGGTGCTGGTCTGGGTGGAGGAAGTACTCCCGGGTGCGGCCCGGGAAGCGGGCTGGAGCCGGCTGCCGAAGGGGGCGGAGGCCTACGCGGCGGCGTTGCGGGGGTTCACCACGACGAATCTGGGCGCGGCGGAGATCCACGCCATTGGCCGCCGGGCAGTGGCCCGGCTGGAAGCGGAGGCCGAGGTGATCCTGCGGCAGCTTGGCCACACGGAAGGCACCTTCAACGAGCGGATGGCGAAGGCGACGCAGGGGCCGCTAGTGGAGGCGACGGACCCGCGCGCA
>JBILWD010000248.1:0-5683 GCA_044370095.1 Opitutaceae bacterium
GCACCTTCTCCAGGTTGGCAATCTGCTCCGCGCCGGCGTCGGTGAGGATCCGCACCATCACGTCGATCACGTCCGGAAAGATGCGGTTGTAGGTTGAGGCGGTAGCGGGAGTGCCCGGCGGCAGCCGCGACTGGAGGGCGGCCGGGGCGTTGGAGAGCGCTCCGGCGGCGGTGGCGGGGAAAAGTAGGCGGAGGCCGCCGGGCGCGGCGGCGTCGCGGGCGTAGGCGCGGATCCCGAAATCGATCACGTTGTCGCCGATCACCGCGTCGAGCGTGCGGGTCGTCCCGGGGACGAGCACCGTGCGGGGGTCGCCGGTTACGTTGCTGTTGTTTGTTCCCCCGCCAGTGTAGGCGGTGCCGGTGATATTGTAGCCGGACTCGAATACCCCGGGTCGGCTGTTGGCTAAGCCCGGGCGCGCCTCGGCGCGATGCAGGACGTAAGCTGTCTCGAGGTTGGCCGGATTCGTGGCCGTGTAGCGGCGGATAATCTGGTAGCCCACCGCGACCGGGGCGGAAGGCACGGAGACGTCGAGCGCTGCATTCGTGGCCGAATTGCCGTGGGTGAAGAAGCGCAGCCAGACCCCAGCGGTGCCGAAGCGTGCGTCGTTGATTGAGGGCGTGTTCAGCAGCAGCGAGATGCCGCCCACCGGCTTTGGGTTGCGGGCGGCGATCTGCCACAGCCCGGTGGCGCCGCCGCTGGCGCCGTTGAGGATCTCCGCCGCGAGCCAGACGTTGCCGTCGTCGCGGTAAAGCGCCCCGTGGAGGTCTCGCTCCAACTGGTCGAGAATCAGCCGGGCCTGCGCGTCGGCGCCCAGGCGGGAGCTCGAGCGCGACGCCGTCGACGAGATGTTCATCACGATCACCGCGATGAAGCCCGCCATAAACGTCGTGATCCCGGCCGCGACCAGCAGCTCCACTAGGGTGAAGCCGGCGCGCGGACGCCTTGGCAGGAGGGTGGACGACCGCGCGCTCATCGCTCGAGCACCCCCGTGAAGTACAACACCTGCTTGCGGCCGTGGTCGAAGGATACCGGCCCGCCGGAGTTCTGGGCGGATTGAACTGCTGCCCCGGGCGCGACCTGGATGAAGGCCGGCCACCGCACCCGCAGCGTGTAGACGACCGCCGGCGCCGTCGCGTCGAGCTCTGCGGGTGAAACCGAAGGCTGGCGGATCAAATCGATCTCGAAGAACTTGTCCGTATTCGGCATCACCCGGTTGCGCGAATCGTACCACTGCCGGCGGCTGGAGGTGCTGTCGTAGATCCCGACCTCCCCGTCGATTTTCCCGAAGAGCACCTCCGGGTAACGCGTGCCATCGTTCGGGTTGTAGGCGCCATTCGCGTCCTTCACCTGCACCGCCGCCGGAGACTGTATGAGCGCGAGCCCGGTCTCGAAGGGGACCGCACGCAGCCGGGCGCGGACAGCGTCGGCGACGCGGGCGGCGGCCTCGGCGTCGGCCACCCCGCCCACCGCTCGCGTCACCGGCGCGTAGAGCCCGGCCACGGCAAGCATCCCGATCCCGAAGATCACCACCGCGGCGATAACCTCGATGAGCGAGAATCCGGCACGCTTCCGGGTTTGGCGAAACGTAGAGCGCATCTTCAGAACCCGGTCGCCGAGTCGACCATCGCCACCGCGCCGTTCCGCCGGACGAAAAGCCCGCGGACAGTCGTCGCGCTATCGAACGCCGGCAGCGTGTTCCCGCCCAGCACGGCGGTCGTCAGGGCGATCTTGGTGGGGTTGCCCGTGGTGTTGGAGACCACGGTGCCGTCGGGCCCAAACTCAAGGTAGTGGATCCGCCCGCTCTGCCCCTGGCGGTCGAAGAACTGGTTGCTGGCCGCGGCGGACTGGCCGCGGTAGCTGAAGCCGGTGGCGGTCAGCAGGGTCGAGACCGGCCCGGTGGCGGCATTGTTGTTCCAACTCACGCCGGAGCGCAGGTGATTGGTCGGCACGGGAGCCGGCGGCACGACGCAGATCGGGGTGGGCAACGAAACCGCCGGACCAGCGGCGACCCAGACAATCGCGCCGTTGGGCAGGGTCTCGCGCCGGATGACCTGCAGCCGGCGGAGGTACATCTCCGCATCGAGGGCGTTGGCGGCCGGGGGCTGCTGCGCGTGAATGATGAGGCGGGCGAAGGTCTGGTGCAGGGCCGCCTGCGCGCGGGTGCTCGCGACCATCCCGGCCAGGATCGATTGGGCACCCGAGAGCGCGGCGCCGGAGCTGCCCCGTCCGGCTAGGGCCATCGCCCCCACCCCAGCCAGCAGGACCATTACGCCGATCACCACCAGCAACTCGACGAGCGTGTAACCTCGGCGGGGCGCCACCGGCCGCGGGGGACGACTGGGCCGCAGGGAACGCATTTACTTCCAACTGAAGATGAAGTCGGAGGCCGTCCGCGCCCCGTCCGGCAGCGAATAGAAGGCGACCCCGACCCGCAGCCCTCCCTGCGCCACCGTGGGCAGGTCGGGCGTCGTGCCCGTGGTCACCGGACTGAGCCGCAGCCCCGTGTTGTCCGGCGGCGCCACGGCGGGCACGGTGGTGATGCCGTCGCCGCCCGCCCCGCCAACCTTGATCGCGCCGTCGAGATTGCGGTCGACCAGCACCGCGATGTCGGTGCCGTCGAAGGCGTCGCGGATCAGGCCGCGCTTGGCGGTGAGGGAGGCATCCGGCGTGGACACCGGGACCATATCCGCCTCGGTGAAGGTGATGAACTGGATACGGCGCGTGTTCTGCGCCTGGGGTGGCGGCGGGTTGCCGGTCATCGTGGTCGGCAGCGCGACGCCGTCCCGCCGGGCGCCGACCAGGGTTTCGTAAAAGCGATGGACCGCCGCGAGGTTGGCGCCGCCCGCGGTGTTGCCATTGACCTTGTTCGCGCCGGCGCCGGTCGTTTCGAAGGTCGGGTAATAGCCGTATTCCTGGCGGAAGGCCTCGATCGCGCCTGCCCACTGGGCGAACTGACCGCGCGTCTTGGCCTTCTTCGCGGCGGTGCGCGCCGAGGACGTGGTGGGCACGAGGATGGCCGCAAGGATGCCGAGGATCGCGATGACCGTCAGCAACTCGATCAACGTGAAGCCGGGACGGCGAGGGTGGGCGGACAGGCGGCGCATCGTGCTCGGGACTTCAGGGGTTGGCGTACAGGTTGTCGACCATCTCTGCAGACTGGGCCGCCAGGAAAAGACCCGAGGTCACGGTGATGGGAGGCGTCTGCGTGCCATTGGGCGCCACTTTCGGGCCCGGCGAGAAAAGGACATAAGACGAGGCCTGCCAGCCGGCGGCACTGCGGGCGTTCTTGTAGTAATAAGAATAGCGGCGCTCCCACGGATCCAGCAGGCAGGCGTTCTGCTCGGGCTTGGAGGGTGGGTTCGGGGCGTTGCTCACGGGCTGGAGGAACTGGTTCGTGAGCGTTCCGTTCACCACGAAGCGTCCCACCTCGATCAGGTTCGGGCCGTTCAGCCGGGTCGACAGATCCCGGGCGCCGAAGGCGCCGGTCAGGCAATTGAACAGCTTGGCTTGGGCGGTCTGCACCCCAGGGCCAGAATTGAGGGCGGTCGGCGTCGCCGGCGCCTGCGTGAACTCGCCCGTCTGCGGATAATCCCCGTAGAGGCGGCGGAAATCCTCCAGCGCCGTCGCCAGCGCCGCGAGTTCCGCCCGGGCGCGCGCCGTCTGCGCCCGCTCCTTCACCCCGCGGATGGCGCCAACGGACAAGGTGAACAACACGGCGACCACCGCGGTGACCGCCAGCACCTCCAGCAGCGTGAACCCCGCGCGCGCGCGGCCCGCTCCCCGGCTCGGGAGGAACAGCGTGGTCGGGGTTGCGCGCGGCATGGGAGGAAGGACGCGGCGCACGGTTCGACGTTACAGCGGGGCGGAGCCGGATCTCCCGGGAGGGAGCCGGCCCCGCGACCGCCGTGTCCGGCGGGGCGCCGCGCGCGCTCAGTCCTCGGCCTGCAGCGCCGCGACGACGCTGAAGTCCTCCAGCGTGGTGGTGTCGCCGCGGACCTGGCCACCGGAGGCGATCTCCTTGAGGATCCGGCGCATGATCTTGCCGCTCCTCGTCTTGGGCAGGGCGGCGGCGAACCGGACCGCGTCTGGCTTGGCCAGCGAGCCGATCTCCTTGCCCACGTGGTTGCGCAGCGCCTCCTTGAGTTCCTCAGTCGCCTCGATCCCGGCCTTCAAGGTGACGAAGACGCAGAGCGCCTGGCCCTTGAGCTCATCGGGCCGGCCGACGGCGGCCGCCTCGGCGACGGACGGATGGGAGACGAGGGCGCTCTCCACCTCCGCCGTGCCGATGCGGTGGCCGGAAACGTTCAGGACGTCGTCGATACGGCCGACGATCCAGAAGTACCCGTCCTTGTCCTGCCGGGCGCCATCGCCGGTGAAATAGACCCCGGGCTGGCCGGGAAACTCGGAGAAGTACTGGCGCTGGTAGCGCTCATCGTCGCCCCAGAGGGTGCGGAGCATCGAGGGCCAGGGCTGGGTGATCACCAGCTTGCCGCCGGAATTCCGAGGCACCTCACGGCAGCGCTCGTCCACCACCTTCGGCACGACGCCGAAGAACGGCCGCGTCCCGGAACCGGGCTTGGTCGGCGTCACGCCCGGCAGCGGGGTGATCATAATTGAACCTGTCTCGGTCTGCCACCAAGTGTCGACGATGGGGCAGCGCTGCTTGCCGATCATCCGGTGGTACCACATCCACGCTTCCGGGTTGATCGGTTCGCCGACCGAGCCGAGCAGCCGCAGCGAGTCGAGCCGGTGGCGCAGGACGTAGTTGTCTCCCCAGCGCATGAAGGCGCGGATGGCGGTCGGGGCCGTGTAGAGAATGGTCAGCCCGTGGCGGTCGATCATCTCCCAGAAGCGGTCGGGCTCCGGATGATTGGGGGCGCCTTCGTAGATGAACACGGTCGACCCGTTGGAGAGCAGGCCGTAGACCACATAGCTGTGACCAGTAATCCAGCCGATGTCGGCGGAGCAGAAGTAACGATCGTTCTCCTTCAGGTCGAAGACGTAGTGGGCGCTGAGCTTCGCTCCGAGCAGGTAGCCGGCGCTGGTGTGGAGCACGCCCTTGGGCTTCCCGGTGGAGCCGCTGGTGTAGAGGATGAAGAGCGGGTGTTCGGAATCGAACGCCTTGGCCTTGTGCTGGTTGGGGGCGCCTTCCCAGGCCTCTTTCCACCAGACATCGCGGCCCTCGACCATCGTCACTGGGTTGCCGCAGCGCTTGACCACGATCACCGACTGGACCGAGGGCGTGCCTTCAACCGCCTTGTCGACGTTAGCCTTGAGCTCGATGACCTTGCCCCGGCGCCAGCCGCCGTCGGCCGTGATCACCAGCTTCGCCTTGCAGTCGTTGATGCGGTCCTTGAGCGACTCCGGGCTGAACCCGCCGAAGACGACGGTGTGAATGGCGCCGACGCGCGCGCACGCCAACATCGCGATCACCGCCTCCGGGATCATCGGCAAGTAGAGCGCGACACGGTCGCCAGCGCCGACCCCCATATTCTCCAAAATGTGGGCCATCCGGCAGACGTGGAAGTGCAGCTGCTTGTAGGTGATCGTGCGGACGTCGCCCGGCTCACCCTCAAAGATCAAGGCGGCCTTGTTCTCGCGGGCCGTGCCCAGATGGCAGTCGAGGCAGTTCTCCGCCACGTTGAGGCGTCCGCCCACGAACCACTGGGCGTGCGGGGGATTC